>DASXTZ010000419.1:0-3929 GCA_036505135.1 Ignavibacteria bacterium | reverse complement strand
TTGCCTATGATATCAAATATTTTTATTGTGACCGGACCTGTTTTATTAATTTCATATCCAATTGTAGTCAGGGGATTAAATGGATTTGGGAAGTTTTGCTTAAGTTTAAACGCATTAGCTATATTATTGTGAGGCTGTATTCCTGTTAAAGTAGGCAGCGGTCTCCATGAATAATAAACGTGCACTATCCCGTTTCTTCTGTCAGTCCATGTTGAATATATCCTAAGCGAATCTGTTGTGAATGACTGGTAATGCCCAACAAAACCTGAAAAGACATCGGTAGTATCGCTCACTCTTTCTTCCGGAGCCCATGATACTCCTCTATTTGTTGAATAAGTATAATAAGTTCCTTTTCTGCCGCCGGTAGAAGTTGCTGCGTAACCCCTCGTATCATACCATATTAAATGTATTGTGCCATACACATCGCATTCTATCCATGGCTGGAAATGGTAAGAGGTATCGGGATTTGGCGCTGTTGGAATTTTAACTCTTGGTTCAAAGGAAGTGCCTCCGTTTGTCGAACGGGAGAAATATACATTTGACCTCGCACCCTGCCACCAATCGGTCCATGCTACGTAAACATCGTTAACTAATGGTGATACTGCCATGGTTGAGGTGATAGAATAAGGTGTGTTGCCAATTAATGTAGTGCTCCTGCCGGTATCGGGCAGTGCAACATTTGGAAGCCATGTATTTCCGCCATCTATTGATTTAGCCACAAATACCTGCCATGGCGGAGTGTAACCTGTGCCGAAGTTTCTTCTATCCCATGTCATACAAACATATACAATATTCGAATCTTTCGGGTCTTCACGGGGAACTGCCCACTGACGGTATGAAATTGTATTACCATCATTCACCTGTACCTGCGGGGTAAAACTCAATCCCCTATCGTTAGATTTGGCTATCCTCATTCTCCATTCAGAAGAAGCGGAATTATATGCCACCCATGCACCATAAATTCTATTTTTGTAGTTGAAGGTCCAGTTTTTATCGACGCCTGTGGGGCTTCCGGAATTCAATGTAATTGGGGCTGACCATGTGCCGGAATTATCAGTTGACCTGTAATATCTTACAGAAGAGGGTGAGGTAAATAAAACGGTGATATGTATGTATCCAAATTCATCGGTATACATGCTGCCGTCACAGCAGCTGCCGGGAAAATTTGTTTCCGGCTGCCAGCTTAACCCGCCATTTGTTGACATTCTGAACCTTTGCGGGTTGCTATTGTAAGAAACGTAAATATTCGGATAGAATGCAGCTATGGTGGATTCATTTCCGGTAGATGACGAAACCTGAACATTTGGCGACCAGGGCGAATCGGCAAATATCTGGTTAATACTGAATATAATTATTAAGGCCAAAGGAATTACTAAGTAAACAAGTTTCATATTAAAAACCTCCTTTAATAATGTCTGGAGTAATACCGTAAAATAATAATAAAAATTCTAAAGTTGTTTGGTAATAATTATTTACAACTACAGCCTAACAAAAAGGAACTATCATATGCTTTTATAAAGTTAGATATTTTGCTTAATTCGGGGAAATCGATTAAGCATTTAATGGTGATGAGAAAATTTATTTTCCTGTTTTTTATATACATATTTGCTTCAGCAAGGGATTATGCCCAATTTTCAGAAGAGCAAATGGATATTATGACAGCCCATGGAATAAGCAGTGCTATTGAGCCAAATGGCGAAGCAGTCCTTAATAAGGCCCGGGCAATAAGTGATAAATATCCGGGTGATTACAGCATGAACCAGATATGTGCAGCATTTGATTACATAAATAGCGGCTGGAGTTACCAAAACGATCCCGGCGGCCTGGAATATTTTGAAAAAGGAAGTGATGCCATAACAACTTTGACGGGTGACTGCGATGATTACGCAATTGCAATGTCGTCATTAATCCAGGCTTTAGGCGGTGATGCCAGAATTATACGTGTTTCAGGCCATGCATATCCTGAGCTATATCTTGGGCAGGGACTCACGCAAAGCGATATGGATGAAATCCTGAAAAGTATAAATGATTATTACAAGGCTGCAAATCCTTATCGCAGAACTATTAAACGTTTGAATTATCATCATGACAACGATGATTCCGTTTGGCTTAACCTTGATTACCAGGATAGTTATCCCGGGGGTTCATTTGTGGAATACTCGCCCGCCGCAAAACATTTTGTGATTTATTCCAGCGGCAAATACAGGTATGGCTATCTTAATGAAGAAAAATTAAATTTTAATTAGAAGCGGACTGCTGATATTTAATCACCACCATTTTCTTTACATCAAAAAAAATCATCGATTCCCTAGCGGATCCGCTTCAATTTTAAACCGCAGTGTGAGCCTTACATTTATTATTTTAAATAATCTTTTTTATTTCTTAATTTGATGATTGTAGATTAATTGTGCCGCCAATTACCGGCATTAACTATTGAATCAATATGAAAATCAAATTTAAACGGATTGATCATGTTCAGCTAACCATTCCTCCCGCTCAGAAAATAAAGCAAGGGAGTTTTATTCCGGTTTGTTTGGTCTTGAGGAAACAGAAAAACCGGGATTCGCTTAAGGCGAGCGGAGGAGTATGGTTTAAGATTGCAGGAGGTGAACTGCACCTTGGTGTCGAAACCCCTCCCCGTCCGTGGCTCCGCGCTTCGCTGGTCCCGAAGGGGAGGGAGTGCAAATCCCCTCTCCTTTGGGGAGGGTTAGGGTGGGGTTATCAAAAAGGCACCCGCGTTTGAGATAGAAAATATTAGCAAGGTGAAAAAATATTTAACTGAAAATGATGTAAAGATTAAAGAGGAGATACAAATCCCGGGCAGGAAAAGATTTTCATTTTATGACCCTTTTGGCAGCAGAATTGAGCTGCTGGAATATGATTAATGCGCCGTTTAATAATTGCCGTTTTTATCTAAAGTTAGATTTTAACAGGTATCAAAAGAACTGCATTTTAACTGAAATTGTTTTAATTTATAAAGTTGGAAAACTCCGCTTTAGCGAGTTGATTTAGCATACTTTATTCAGTATCTTTAATTATAAAGGTAAAATCATAGTTATAAGAGAAAGGGGGCTTGTCATGAAAACGCTTCGTGAACTTACCACCGGAAAACCTATGTATTTTGTAAGGATGGGACAAAGTGTGTATGAAGTAATAAGTGAAATGTCAAAAAATAATGTCGGGGCTCTTCCCATTCTGGATGAAAACGGCAGGCTGCGCGGAATATTTTCAGAGCGCGACCTCATGGTAAGATGTGTATCAAAAAGAATAGATATGGATAATACTAAGATTGACGAAGTGATGACAAGGGGAGTGATCATTATGGAGGCGCACGACACATATGAAGACTGCCTGAATATTATGAGGCAGGAAAGCATCAGGCATATTCCCGTTCGCGACGGCGAAAAGCTGATTGGAATGGTCTCTATGAGAGACCTGATGCAGGAAGAGGTTGATGATAAAAAACAGGAGATAGAAAATTTAAATACTTATATTTATTATTACAAATAGAAAGAAGAATCATAATTGAATCCTAATCTTCCCAAAACACTTGGTGAGCTAAAAAAAAGCTGTCATAAAGTTCTATCTATAAAGGATGAAATAAGAAAGAACCTGATATGTAAGCTGCAAAAAAATGAGGAGGTTTTCCCGGGTATCGTTGGATATGAAAAAACGGTAATTCCCGCAATACAGAATGCTATTTTAGCTAGGCATGATATTATATTCCTCGGCTTAAGGGGCCAGGCTAAAACTATGATTGCAAGAATGCTTATAAATCTTCTTGATGAATGTGTTCCCATTATCAAGGGTTCAGAAATTAATGATAACCCTCTAAAACCGATTTCGAAATTTGCAGTTGATGCAGTTAAAGAGTGCGGTGACGCTACGCAGCTTGAATGGATTGAGCGAGACAGGCGTTATGGTGAAAA
>DASXTZ010000418.1:0-4119 GCA_036505135.1 Ignavibacteria bacterium | reverse complement strand
TTTCATTTTGCTCCTCTGTGCCACGGCTTATCTTTCAAATATAATAATCGTCTTATATTTAATCGCAGCACTATTGCTAATTTCGAAATTAGTTAAAATTCAAGCTCCCAAAGCTTCTTGCCTGTCTTATAGTCAAATCCCATAACACCTGAGCCTTCAAGCTTGAAAACGAATACACCTGATTGCTGCATTCCTCCAAACTTACTTTTCATAAAGAACGTGCTTGAAAAAGGGTCATCTTTATCAACCCGCGCTTTTTTGAACAAATCTTTTTGGTCAATAACCCATCTTACATCACCGGAAGAGTTCACACAGGTTATCATTCTATCCGAATCTTTATCCATTACAGCCTGGTGAACTATTACACAAGCATCTGCATCCTGGTATAGGATAAGCGCTTCGATAAAACCTTTATCCGGTGCAAGCTTGCGGGATGTTGCATTTGCAAAGAACTTCAGGCTTGATTCATTATCGACGTAGCTTTCAACACTGCTTGCATCCTTTACTTTATCTTTAGGCCCGGTTACAATATATAGATTTTTTTTCGGTGCATTATTTTGTGATGCCAGAACATAGACGCTGTTGGTCCCTTCGCCTTTTGGTGATGTTCCCTCATTAAATTTTGACCAGCCGTCATAAATTTTTCCTGTTGAAAAATCCATCACCTGGTCACTGCGCCCGTCTTTTGTCTTAAAATTAATACTTACCGGATTTTTTTCTTCATTAACATTAACTTCAGATATCCCGCCTGAAAGTTCAGGATATTTTGACTGAAGCCCTTTGATATCCATTTTCTCTTCTCCTGTCTCCGAATCAAAAATATGAATGTCAGGAGGATTATCCCCATACTCCCTTGCCACAACCCATACTTCGTTATCCCTATAGAGTATGTTGGATGCTGTTATAACGTCGGTTCGTTCTATCTTTATTTTTTTAATTATTTCTTTCTTTTCGGGGTCATAAATATATGCCCACAATTTACAGAAGTAACATTCCCTGCCTGTTGAGGTCTTTCCCGGAGACTTTGTGGTCTTAATAAAATTGAAGGAACCATCTGTTAATACCCAAAGCTTCGTCTTCCCGTTTTTATCCGGAACAATAGTAACATCAAGGAAATCCCCTTTTAGTGAGTTAGGTGTTAATGCTGGAAAAACAAAGAAATATCCTATAACAACAATAGCTACAATCAGAATTAACCCGCCAACAATTCCGAAACAGCCAAATTTCGCACAGCCCGATGATTTTCGGCCGTAAATTTTTTGTCCCTGGTATTTGTTATCTGACTCAGGATAACTTACAGGTGGTTCCATAATCCCTCATTCTATCCCTACTCCATACCGCGTGGCATAGCAAGTGCCATGGAGAGGGGCGGTATTAAATTATTTATTGTTTGAATCTGTAAATATAGGAAAAATTGTTGAAACTATGAGTAGTAAGTTTAAGGCTAGATAATATAATCAAATTCTTAAAAAATAATACTCTGCAAGTTACTTTTAACTCATATCCATTTTTGTTATTTTAGTTATTCTTTCAATATAAAACTCATATTTATGCCAATAACATTTGGAAGATATTCAGATAGCTTCAAGCCGAAAAAGAAAATTGAGTTCTGGAACCAATCGGAAAAGCTTTTTTTCGATAAACAGTACCTTGATAGCTATGAAGCTTTTTTTAACTATCTGAGGGATGATGAGGCCGGAAATCTTAAATTTACCCGCAGGGGAGACAGCATTGAGTTTGAATTCCCGCAAGGCTCTAAGCTAATAAACGGCAACATCAAAGATGGAAAAATCATTGCTTTCTCTGATATAGCTGAGTTTGAAAAACCCAGTGTTGCGGTGATGAGACGGCTTATGGAAATGAATTACACGCTTTATTATACGCGATTTGCATTAAAAGATAATAAGATACTAATAAAATTTGATTCAACTGTTCCGGCAGGCCCCCCAAGAAAACTTTACTACGCATTTAAGGAGCTTGCAACCAGAGCTGATAAACAGGATGACCTGCTGACTGATGACTTTAAGCAGCTAAAAATGATTGGTACTTCGGGAATCGAAACATTGCCTGAAACCGAAAAGGAGATCAAATATAAATATTTCAGGAAATGGCTCGAAGAGACATTGCAAAGAATTGCGGGGCTGAATGAGGATGCATTCTCAGGCGGAATTTCATATTTGCTTTTGGATACTGCATATAAGATAGACTATCTTATTACCCCTGAGGGAACTTTGATGAACGAAATAGAAAAGCTCAGCTGGAATTATTTTACGCGCGATAATAAACCGTTTGGTGAAAAGAACAAAGCAATGAAGGAAGCGCTGCAAAAGCTTCTGGATATGCCAAAAGAAAAAGTTGCGGAAGATCTGTACAGAACAAAATCTACCTTTGGGATCGCAAACCCTGCACCGCATCAGGCTGTGCTCGATTTGTTTAACAATAACATCAATAATATAAAATGGTATATCGATAATAATCACCTTGATATAGCTACAGTAATATATGAATACCTTGCGGCATATTGCCTCTTCAGCTATGGCCTGCCAAGGCCTGATGCGAAGCTGTTCCACCTGATGATGAACATAATAAACCAGGATTATTTTCATGAGCTGGGGTTAACAGAAATATATTACGACGCAGCGGCTGGAAAGTTCAATGAGCCGCTTACAAAAGAAAAGATAAACTCGATAATAAAAGAAGGACTTGAGCTTTATCCCGAGCTTAAATTTAATGTTGAAAACTTAAAGTTCGATACTTTGATCAGCTTTTTAAGAACATTTATTGCAGAAATGCAGCAACTAAACTATAATGCATAATGGATGTCCAGGAAATTATAAATAAGTTTCAGCCTATAATTATACAAATAGCTACACCGCAGGGAACAGGAACGGGTTTTTATGTAAAACATGAGAACCTGATAATTACCAACGACCACGTAGTAAAAGGAAATTCAGAAGTAGTAATAAGCGGCAGGGCTTTGCCTAAGCAAATGTCACCTGTTTTATTTAATGATTCAAAGTATGACCTGGCCTTTGTACGGGTTCCCGACGGTTCCGAAATGCCTGATATGCATTTGGCTGTTGGCCAGCAGGTTCATGACGGCGAGACCGTAATTGCAATAGGCCATCCATACGGATTAAACTATACCGCAACAGAAGGAATAGTATCCAAAGCGAAAAGGCTGCAGCGCGGGATCAACTATATACAGATCGATGCAGCAATAAACCCGGGGAACTCCGGCGGGCCGCTTGTTAATTCTAATGGCGAAATTGTCGGGGTAAATACTTTTATTATTGCCGGCGGCGATAACCTTGGTTTTGCACTGCCTGTTGAATATGTTGCCGAAGACCTGAACGACTACCGCCAGTTTTTCGGTAAATATGCCCTTAAATGCCCTTCATGCTCATTTATGGTGACTGAGGAAAATATTGACGGTGAGTATTGCCCTAACTGCGGCTCGAAAATTGAAATGCCGGCTTTAAAAAAAGACGGTGAATATAAACCCACAGGAGCGGCATTAACCATTGAAACAATTCTCGAACAGCTTGGAAAAGATGTAAAGCTGGCAAGGAAGGGACCCTACGCATGGGAAGTTGAAGAGGGAAGCGCTAAAATCTTTATAAACTATAACCAGGACGGGTTTATTGTATGTGATTCTTTTTTATGCACACTGCCTAAAACCAATATTAGCCCGATGTATGAATTTTTGCTGAGGGAAAATTATAATACTGAAGGCATGATGTTCAGCGTTTCCAACCAGGACGTCGTTCTTTCTACCTTTATATATGACCAGTATTTAACATATGAAACAGGGCTTGAGACATTGAAAACGCTTTTTAAAAAAGCCGATGAATATGATTCATTATTGATTGAGCAGTACGGTGCGCAAAAAAGAATTACAGATGAGAGCTAACAAACTGGCTGCTATTAAAAAATAACATATTTTTATCAGAGCTTTACGAAATATTGCAGCTTCATTATTTGCTTTTCTGCTGATTGCGTCGGGAGAGGTCCGCAGGGCAAAAAGAAAAGCACAAAATGAAGATTTACTCGTTCTTTGTTTTCATAATCCCAAAAGAGAACTTTTTGAAAAAATCATAACGTGGCTTAAAAAGAATG
>DASXTZ010000417.1:0-4051 GCA_036505135.1 Ignavibacteria bacterium | reverse complement strand
AACGGAGGCGGGTTATATGAGACCGGGGTAAGAACACAGATCAGCCTTGCACAGGTCATAACGCGTAATTCAACAGATAATCCTATCTTTCCAACGATTGGTTCAAAGGTGCAGCTAACAGGCGAGCTTGCCGGAGCTAACCTTGTAGGCAATACTCATTTTTATAAGCTGGGATTTAAATCTGAAGCGTACAACAGGCTTGATAATACAGGTAAATTTATTCTGGCCGGATTATTTGATTTTGAAAGTATAACAAGCCTCTCGGATGATAAATATATTCCGCCAAATGAGCTTCTTTATATGGGAGGCAATGGCTTAACTTATAATACTACGGCGCTTCGCGGATATGAAGATAGAACTGTGGGCCCGAAAAATCAGTTTGGCAATTATATCGGCGGCAGAATAGCGCTCAAATACGGTGTTGAGCTCAGGTATGCAGTTTCACAGGATCCAATTCCTGTATTTCTATCTTTATTTTCTGAAGCAGGTAACGTGTTCTCATCATTTAAGGAGGCTGATCTGTTTAACCTGAAGCGCTCCGTTGGCTTTGGTGTCAGGCTTGTTCTTCCTGCCGTTGGAGTGATAGGGTTTGACCTTGGATACGGCTTCGACAGGAAATCAGTTGACGGCCTGGACCCGTCATGGCTTTTCCACTTCCAGTTCGGAAGAGCATATTAAAATTTCGGATTTGGGATTTCGGATTTAAAAGCATTCCCCTCTTCTCAAAAGGAGTTCTATGAGAAGGAGAGGGGTGGCAAAGCCGGGGAGAGGGAATTATAAAAAGTTTTTAATTATAATAACACATAACAGGAGAATCATTTTGAAAAAAGGATTAATTGCACTGATATTTATTTTTATGAGTGCTTTTCAATTATCTGTTGCGCAGGTTAAAGTTGCCTTTGTTGATAGCGAAACTATTATTGGCCAGCTTCCTGAGGCTCAGGCGGTGAAAACCCAGCTTGAAGGCCTTCAAAAATTGTATGTTGATACGGTTACGGCAAAGGAAGAGGAAATAAAAACCAAGGCGGACGCTTTCAAGGCTAAGTATGAAGATGCACAGAAACAGATTGAAGCAGGTAAGCTTACGCAGGACCAGATAAAAAATTTAGAATCAGAGCTTGGTTTGCTCCAGGATGAAGTTACACGTCTTGACCAGGAGCTTGCTCTTTACAAGCAGAACGTACAAAAGTCCTTGCTCGATACTCAGGCTGAGCTTTTTAAGCCGGTAAGGGAAAAAATTACCAAAGCAATTGAAGGCCTGGCTAAAGAGTTAAAATATAGTATGGTTTTTGATAAAGCCTCCGATGCATTAATATACGGTGACAAGGAGATAGATATTACTTTCAAGGTTCTTGATAAGTTAAAATAATAAAAGCAGTTAGCTAAATGAAACTAAACCATTTTGCGGTATTAGTTCTTCTTTTTACAGCCGGGGTTTTCTTCGGCCAGCAGAAGATTGGATATGTTGATTCAAAAGTTATAATTGACGGCCTGCAGGATGCCAGGGATGCGCAGACCAACCTTGATAACATGGTTGCTAAATGGAAAGGGGAGCTGCAGATTTTAAATGACAGCGTTGCCTTTTTAAAAGATGATTATGAAAAGAAAAAGCTCATTTTAACCGAGAAAGTGCACCAGCAAAAAGAAGAAGAGATAAAAAATATGGAGAAGAGGATAAATGATTTCCGGCTCCAGAAATTCGGCGAAAACGGCGAATATTTTCAAAAACAAAATGAGCTGATGAAACCTGTGCAGGATAGGGTATTTAAGGCTATCCAGGATGTGGCAAAAGAAGGCGGCTATGATTTTGTAATTGACCGCTCGAGCCAGATAATGCTTCTGTATATGAATGATAAATATGACCTCACACAAAAGGTAATCAAAAGGCTTGAAGCGCAGTAACCACCCTGAGCTTTAGCGAAGGGTCTCATGATTTCGAAAATTTTGGTATAAATGAGATTCTTCGCTCGCTCAGAATGACAATAAGTTCATATGAAATTATCCGAAATTGCAAAAATAGTTAATGGCAAACTTATTGGTGATGATGTTGAAATTGCCGGCATCGGTAAAATAGAATCGGCGAAAGAGAGTGAAATTACCTTTATTGCTAACCCCGTTTATGAAAAATATTTTTTTTCCACCGCGGCAGGAGCCGTTTTAGTATCAAAAAACTTTAATCCCCAAAATTATAAAAGAACCACAGATATTTCTCTGGTAAGAGTTGAAGACCCTTATCTCGCATTTCTTGAGCTTCTTGATATATTCTCTACCAAAACAGAGCTTCAAAAAGTTGGCATTGATGAAAGAGCCGTTATATCTGATACTGCTGATATTTCTCATAAAGAGGTCCGCATCGGTGCAAATTGTTTTATTGGCGAAAAAGTTAAAATAGGTTCGGGAACAAGTATCCTTCCTAATGTAGTTTTGCAAACGGGGGTTGCAATTGGCGATGATGTTTTAATATATCCTAACGTTACTATATATCCCGGATGCAAGATAGGGAACCGTGTAATAATTCATTCGGGCACTGTTATTGGAAGTGATGGTTTCGGGCAGGCAAGAAATCCCGACGGCACGTTCCAGAAAATTCCGCAAAAGGGTATTGTGGTAATTGGCGATGATGTTGAAATAGGTAGTAACTGTTCTATCGATAGAGCTACAATCGGCGAGACAGTTATATCAAATGGCGTTAAGCTTGATAACCAAATACAGATTGCGCATAATGTTGAAATTGGCGAAAACACAGTTATTGCAGCACACACGGGAATAGCCGGTTCAACAAAAATCGGAAAGAACTGCATGATTGGTGGAAAAGTTGGAATTGTAGGGCATATACAGATTTGTGATAACGTAATCCTTACTGCAGCAACCAACGTATCGAAGTCGATTATACAACCGGGTATATATTCCGGTTACCGCGCTCAGCCGCAAATGCAGGAATTGAAACAGGAAGCGTTTCTAAGAAACCTTGTGAAACGTAAAACGTGAAATGTGAAACGTGAGAAAAATCCCCCTCTAGAGGGGTCGGCTTTAGCCAGGGGTGTGTTAGCTTTTTGCAGGGGACGCATAGCATGCGTCCCTTTTTTGTGAACATACAAATACACAGCACAACCTGGCTTTAGTCCTGAATCCGCAAAATAATACCCCGTTTGGGGCTGAAGCCCCGAAATCCTTTTTTTTTGTCTACGACCTAAAGGTCCTGCAATACATTTTACTCTTCAACCAAATCCACAAATTTTCAGACATTCAATAAATTCCATATTTCTGCATCCATCTGTCCGCTTAGAGCGGATTGACGGGTGGAGAAAATCTTATTCTGAACATTTGCTTATTCTAGATTCCCGCGAAGGCGGGAATGACACCGTACCCCCTTACCATTAATTCTAATTATTTGTATTTTCGCATAATATGCTCACAAAACAACGTACAATAGCCAAAGAAGTTTCAATTTCAGGAATTGGGCTGCATACTGGCAATAAATCCAATATGACATTTATGCCTGCGCCTGCTAATTATGGGATTAGGTTTAAGCGAACGGATTTAACTGATTCACCTGAAATACTTGCTGATATTGATCACGTTGTGGATATCTCAAGAGGCACTACAATTGCTCTTGGCAGCGCAGAGGTAAAAACCGTTGAGCACGTTCTTGCCGCAATTATGGGCTGTGAAATTGATAATATTATTGTTGCCCTTGATACCAACGAGCCGCCTGTAATAGACGGCAGCGCAAAACCTTTTGTTGATCTGCTTAACCAGGCAGGATTTGCAGAGCAGGACGAGCCAAAAGACTATCTTGTGTTAGAAAACACTATCCATTACAGAAGTGAGAACGGGGAAACTGATATTGTAGCATTTCCGCTTGATGATTTTAAGGTTACAGTAATGATTGATTACCGCAATGCGGCGCTTGGCTCTCAGTATACATCGCTTTTTAATTTGAGTGAGTTTTCCGAGCAGTTTGCGCCCGCCCGGACTTTTTGTTTCCTGCATGAAGTTGAAGACCTTTATAACCAGGGATTAATAAAGGGCGGAAAGTTTGAAAATGCCG
>DASXTZ010000416.1:0-4690 GCA_036505135.1 Ignavibacteria bacterium | reverse complement strand
ATTATTTTTTCCCTTTACCTTTATCCTTATTACCATCGTCCTTCTTCTCTTTACCCTTATCTTTCTCCTCCTTTTTTTCCTCCTTCTTCATTTCCTTTTCGCCTTTTTTCTCTTCCTTCTTCAATTCTTTTTCTTCTTTTTTCTGCTGTTTCTCCTGCTCTTTTAATTCCCCTTTTTCTTCTTTAGTTATTTTTTTTGCATCCTTATATGAAACAAGCTTCTGAGGTTTCGAAACAGATTCTTTTTTTACTCCCTGTACTTTTTTAAATTCAGGTGTAAAAACACTAATGGTACTGCCGCTAAAGCCAGTTTCATCCTTTTTGCCAACCCTTTTAATTTTAACCTGTTCAATTTTTTTACCCGTCACCTTTTCAATAACAGTCACGTCCGGGCCTTTATTAATGACCGTTTTATTTTTAATCATTACCCCGTCGGTTTTTATCATTTCCTTGATCATTATCTTATTTTTGTTTTCAACGTATTGATATCTGTACTTATAAACGGAAGGCTCGATAAATTGCTTTTTTTCTACAATTGTAAATCTATTTTCATTAAACGAGGATACATTTATTGCATCGTTCACAATGTAAACTCCCGGAGGAACAGGAGCCCATCCGATATAATTAGCATCTTCGCGCCATTCAACCCATGCAGGCGACCATACTCTGCCCGGCAGCCAAACCCATCCTAAATTCGGGTCAAGAGTCCATCTGCCGTAATGGCTGGTGAGTTCTTCCTGTGGAGTAGCCGCTTTAAAATACCACCCATCATCAGTATACATCCATTGCCCATTATTATATGGCACATATTCCTTAGGCTGATTGTCGCCTAAACTTATTGATAGCGCGGCTCCCGGCTGCCATACAAACAGGCTTACGTCCACGTCTTCCGCATAAGCTTTTTTAACAAATAAGTCTGTAAAGAAATCATAAAAAATTCCTTCCCCATTGAAACCAGTACCCGATTTTATGTCTAAACCAAGGTCTTTAGCATTTACTTCAACCCACTCACCATGAGACGAAAGCTCTTTGTAAAAGTAATCAAAATCGGTCGTCAGAAGGTCTTCATTGGTTTCTTTGAAAGTTGTCGAAGTATCGGCTGAAACTGAAACACCTGAAGTATCCCCCGATGAGGTTTTTGTTTTGGTATCATCCGATTTCTTTGAACAGGAAACAAATAAGAATATTAATGTAAAAATTAAGATGACCCCCGGTGCAATATTTCTGATTAAATTATTCATGATATTACCTGATTAATTTATGAAAATTTTGATAAATTATAGCTTTTTGTATTTATTTTATTAATTTTAATCAATTTAATTATATTTCCTCCTTAAATATATTTAATTTTATATGCTTAAGGTTTCAATATTTATCATAATAGCTCAAAATTGAGTTTTATTGAAATAAATAATGGAAAATTTATAAAACAAAGTCGCCAGATCCGCTTTATAGGCTGTAATATGTACGGACTGGGAAGGGTATCAAACCAGCAGGCTGAAAAAATGATGGCCGATGCAAAGGAAGAAGGTTTCGAAGCCGTAAGGTTTTGGGCTTTCGAACCCACAGATAAAACACATTTTGAATTTGTTTGTAACCTTGCTAATAAATATGAGCTTTTTCTTTTGCCATGCCTCGCAGATAAATGGGGTTTTCTTCAGGATTATAAAATAAATAACCAATGGTATACAAGCGGTTACAAAAAGAGTTATTTAAAATACGTAAATGATGCAGTGTATACATTCAGAGACAGAGAAGAGATCATTATATGGGAAATAATAAACGAACCTGTAACCAGCTCGTTTGAAGCCATTTTCAATTTCACAAAGCACGTTACGGAAGAATTAAAAAACATTAACAGCAATCACTTGTTTTCGATAGGAACTGTAGGGGGGATAGGAGATAAGTTTGGCGGCCCATTTTCGATTTTTAACTTTGATAATTTCAAAAATCTTTATTCGCTTCCCGGCCTCGATGCCATTTCGATCCATGATTACAGCCATGATTCTACGTTTCTTGAAAGATTACAGGTTTATCTTACATTAATAAATAAGCCGCATATTTCAAAAATTGCAGGATTTGGGGATAACATATTAAATAAAATTCCTGATGCTGCAGATAAATACTGGATTAATAAAACCGGCCGCACAATGGATTTTCCTTTCGCGATAAGAAAAATATGGAGAAGATATAACAACTACGCTCTGGAGCTTGCCAAAAAATTAAATAAGCCAATTTATGCCGGTGAAGTTGGATTCAAGAGAGAACATGGTGGGTTCAGAAATCAATTAATAGAATTTGACTTCAGAAAAAAATTATCGGGCGGCTTTAGCGGATATATGCTTTGGTCTTACGAGAGCACAGGCGCAAGTTACGATGCGCACGGATACGGGATTAACGTCGGCGAAGTTAAAGAATCGATTAAGAAACTGAAAATAATCAGAAACGAAACTATTTCTAAATCAAAATGAAGCGAAAAATAGAGAACTTTTTAGGGAATGTTAAAGCTTGGGGAATTGAAGAAAAGAATATAATCTCCATCCTGCTTGTTGGCTCTTATGCAAATGGCTCTGCAAAGGAAAATTCAGATATAGACATCATAATTTTGACCCCAAACCCTGATGGTTATTTACAAAACAGAAGTTGGTTAGATAAATTTGGCAAGACTGATAGAATAATCTATGAAGAGTGGGGTTTGGTTAGAACAGTACGAGCTTTTTATCGGAACGGATTTGAGGCCGAGTTTAACTTTTCTACAGAAGAATGGGCAAAAACAAATCCGGTAGATACAGGGACAAAAAAAGTCATGGCAGGTGGTTATAAAATTATTATCGATAAAACGGGCATTATCTCCAGTCTTATAGAAGCAATAAATTTAATCTTTTAATCTAATGCCTTAGAATGAGCTAATTTTACCTTTTTCAAATTTCCCAATGCAGGGCCGTTTATTACATTTCCCATTGCGCCAAAACGTGAACCGTGACAGGGACAATCCCATGTTTTTTCAGAAGCATTCCATTCAATAACACATTTTAAATGCGGGCATAACGCTGAGAATTTATAAACTTTTCCATTTTCATCCTTATACACCGCAGTTTTGCCGAGTCCAATGCTCATTATAGCACCGCTACCAGGGCTTATTTCACCTTCGCTTGCGGCCTCCGGAGGCGTAATTATATCAATATATTGTAAGGCTGTATCCAGCCCTTCTTTTACAAATTTCAGGGCTGCCTTAAGTGTAATTCGTTTGGGGTCATATAATTTTGCCCATTCATTTTCTTTCCCGCTTATCATATCCGTAAGCAAAATAGCAGAGTATGTTGCATGAGTCATGCCCATTCCCGAATCACCCGTTGCTATATAAACATGCTCTTTATTTTCAGGGTCTTTGCCCGTAAAGCTAAGGCCATCAAAGGGTTCCATAACCTGGCCTGACCATTTATAGTCTATTCTTCCGGCCATTGGGAATCTTTCACGAGTCCATTTAAATAATCTTGCGTATCTTTCTTCTGCATCATCATCATGTCCCGTTTTGTGGTCTTCGCCGCCAACAATAAGAATGTCATTTTTCAGCTGCTTGTAAATTCTTATATAATGGTATGGATCTTCATTATCCCAATATAAAGCCTGTTTGACCGTGTTATTCGGAATCTCTACGCCGATTACATAAGTTCGGCAGGCTATTTGTTTTGTATGTACTTTAACATAATCGCTTATTGGACTGTTGGTTGCAACTACTATATCTTTTGCAGTTATATTATATTTATTTTTTGTCTGCACTATTGCAGGATTTCCATCTTCAATTTTCTGGGCATGGGTTTTTGTATAGATACGGCCGCCATTTTTTACAATAAGCCCTGCAAGCGCTGAAATGTATTTTAAAGGATGAAATTCCGCCTGATGCGGAAACCTAAGGCATGGGTAAGTATTAAACCCGTTCAACGGGGCTTTAGCCACAAGCCTCACATCTATTCCTGCTCTTTTTGCAGCGTCAAATTCTTTTTCAAGTATGTCAGCTCTGTCATCGGGCGAAAAAAATAAATATCCGTCAACTCTGCTGAAGTCACAGTCAATTACATTAGAAAAAATTATTTCCTCTATTTTATTAATTGCTGCTGTCTGGCTTTGTGCTGCAATTCTGGAGGCTTCTTCACCATGAAGCTGTTCGATCCTGGAATACCTGTTATCAATTACATTGGTTATATGAGCCGTTGTTCTGCATGTTTCACCTCCGCCGATTTCATTGTCATCAATTACAACAACTTTTTTATTATTGCTTGTCAAAAGATAAGCGGTTGTTAATCCTGTTATCCCCGCCCCGATAACACAAACATCTGTTTCTATATTATCGCGTAACTCTTCAAACTGCGGGATTTTAAAAGTTGATGACCAAATAGAAATGGATCCAAATTCCATGTATGCAAATTGTTTGAAAAAAATAAAATATCAATTTTTGTGCCAATTAATTCGAAATAAAAATTTCATTTTTTTAGAAAAATAAACTGGCACAGTAATTGATATTAAATTACATGAGAATGGTGGAAATATTATAGAAGCGATTGTGAGTAAAGTTCGGTATTGAGTTTAGTTAGGCATCTATTACATCTGTAATTTATCCGTTCTTTAAAATTTTAATCTAAATGTTGTTTTTTTAAAATTAAAACTAACGACATCACTGACTTCAAAAATTT
>DASXTZ010000415.1:0-3254 GCA_036505135.1 Ignavibacteria bacterium | reverse complement strand
AGATACAGCTGTTAGGAGCTCCTCAGGCAGGCGGGTTTGGTTTTCAGCCAATGGTTAAACCAAAGGATGAAAAGATAAACTAAACCCTTGAGCGGAGCCGAAAGGTCTTATTAATTACTCAATTAGTTAGAATTGTTGCATCATCGCCGATGACGCACTCCAAAAAACAATTAATAATTCCTTGCGTAAAGATTTATTCCACCGAAAGCAGCAAAGATTAAGTTAGCAAGCCATGCTGTGAATAACGGGTCAAGATCGCCGTTATAGCCAAACGATTGTGATATTTTAACAAAGCCAAGATAAAGGAAGCTTACAAGAATACTAATGCCAAACTGCAAAGCAAGCCCTTTCTTCCTTTTCGAGCCTGTTGAAATGGATATTCCAAATATTATTACAATTATATTACTGAAAGGGAAAGAAACTTTCGAATAAAAATCAACTAGCTGCTTGCTGACATCCTGCCCGCCTTTTCTCATACTTTCTATGAACTCATTCAGCTCATCATAATTCATTTCATCCGGCTTAAGCTGCTTTTTTGTTATCTGCTGAGGAACAAGATTTATAGGATTATATCCCACCAGATCTTTTTGTTCAAGTTTTTCAAAAAAGACCAGTTCACTATCGCTTCTGGTAAAATTACGCTCACTTGCGTTATACAAGACCCATTGATTATTTTCCCATTTCATTTGCTCGGCATCAATACGCTTCATAAGTTTTGTTAACGAATCTGAATTGTAAAGCAATACGGTTACTCTGTTTGCAGTTAAGTTTACTTCCTTAAATGATTCAATTAATATGAGTTGATTTTTTGTATCCTGGAAATAAAGCTTATTTAATCCCTCCACAGGTCTTCCTTTATTAAGGAAATTTCTTTCAATAAAAAATTTCTTTTTATTTGCCTCGGGGACTATCCAGTTATTAAAATATAAAGAAAAAGCTGTAACAACAGATGCTAAAGCTAAAAATGGAATTAAGAAGCGCATAAGGCTGATCCCCGCATTTTTTACAGCAACAAGCTCATTAAAATTTATCATTCTGCCAACAGTAAATAATGTAGCAAGCAGCATTGAAATCGGGGTGATTAGCTTGATTATCTCAGGTATAAATGATAAGTAATAATCAAAAACAAGGGCCAGACTAACCTTATTATCGATAAATTTATCAAGGTTTTCAAATAAATCAACAAGAATGAAGATTATGATAAAACATAATAAAGCAAAAGCAAGATTTTTGACAAATTGTATAATAACATATCTGTCAATTAATTTCATATAATTTTAATATAAATTAGACTTCCGAAGGTTTTAAAACTTCGGAAGTATAGCCATTCTTATTTCTTTGTCGGAGCTTTTTTCTTCGCTGTATTGAAATAAATATTGACCCCCATATATGCGCTTCCCCAATTTATATCTTTTTTCTTTGATGAATAAATTTTGAAGTTTGCATCGTATAAATAATTTGGCAGGTTTGAAATATATGTACCTTCTTCGTCGTTAAGCTCTGCGTTTGTCCTTCCCCATTCGTATCTTTCGGAAATATTAGAATTTGAGCTGTTCTTCAATAAAAGGTTTCCAAAGTCATATTTTATTCCAAGTACAATCCCTACCATTTTATTGGGTTTGAATTCAATACCTCCATTCAGGTTAGCTCCTATCCTGAAACCATTGGCTGTAAATCTTGTTGTATCTGTTTCAGAACCCTCTGTCCTTTCAAGCTTTGAGGTAAAATTATTGAAAGACAGGTTTGCACCAACAAAAGGAGTGAACACATTTGTAAAAGAAGTGGGTGCAATTTCCATTCCTAAGCCGAACGAGAATACCTGGAAGTTATAGCTGTATGTAAGTGGTACGGCGTATGGCTGGTTATTGATCATTATTATCTGGTTTCCGGACTTATTTGATTCGAACGTGTTAAACGAGCTGAAAGAAATAAATGCAAGGCCCCTTACGATATTATATTTATCAAAATTTATTTTCCCGGCGCCGTTAATTTGGAAACCGGTCTTGGCAGCGTAATGATTTTTTATATAATTTGAGTCGATCAGGGTGGTTTGAATATTTTGATAAGTGCCAAACATGAGGTAGTTGCTTCCTTTAAGGTCAGCGTATGGTTCAGCCAAACCTATGCTAAGGTGAAGAGAGGGCTTATCAAACTGTGAGTAAATAGTCATAGAAGATAAAATAAAAGAGAAAATAAGAAGCTTAATCCATTTCATAGTTATTTCTACTTATTAGTTAAAACTTATCTGCCAAAATAAAATGAAACCCCTCCAAATAGCTGAAGGTAAGTAATATTTCTTGCAGGATAGAATACGCCCTGGTCATAACGGTCATCGTCATTCAAATAATAGGTTGGTCTAATATCCGGTGCAGATTTTTTACCGATCATATTTGCATAGGCGTATTTTATCCCTGCCGTCACCCCGATATTATTGTGCAAAACGTAATCTATTCCCGCGGTTGCCTGGATCCCTGCCCTTACGGTACCTTTTAAATTTAATATGGTAGGGTCTGTCCCCGTACTTGTAGTAAATTGCCCTGAAAATAAATTAATTGTGAATTCAATTCCGGCATAAGGATTAAAAATGGTTTTTTTCCCGGAGAAGCTGTATTCCAATCCTATTCCAACAGTTGTAATAATTTGATTAATATCGGCTTCAAAATAGCCAGATGTATCGGTATATAATTTGTTTTGACTGAAACTGTTTATTAAAAGGCTGCCTACAATATTTATGGGGAATTTTCTTTTAATAGGAATTTTGAAAACTAAACCATAGTTAACTCCCGATTTCATAAAAAACGTATTTGAATCGGAATTAATTGTTAGCATACCGGGTGAATCACCAAATGTTCCTTTTAGGTCAGGTAAAGGGATTGAGTAACCTCCGATTAATTGAACGGTTGCCGCAGGCTGTGAATAAGTTTCTTTAATTATTAAAAAAGCTGCAAATATTAGAAAAAAAGCGGATTTTTTTTTCAATACGAGTTCCTGTTTTTATTTAGCTTATCCTGTAATTTTAACAATCTATACTTTAAAAAAAATTCAAAAAACCCTCTCTTGATAGCAGTAAATATTTAAAATTTTATTTGCCTTTTTCTATTTTTTTCCCGAAGTTTATTGAAATTCCCGCATAAAACTGGAGATAGTTAAGAACTTTATTTTGTGATGTTGAAGTGTACTCATCGTTAAGGGGAATCTCAAAATCTATGGTTGAACCTCCTTCTTCTTCCGTATCCTGCGTGACGCTTGTAGTA
>DASXTZ010000414.1:0-2269 GCA_036505135.1 Ignavibacteria bacterium | reverse complement strand
TATACTGAGGACGCAAATGGCAATTCTGTTTATGATTGGCGAATTACTGATTCCATCTTTGATACCTACATTAAAAGAGGTATGAAGCCAATTGCAGAAATTGGTTTTATGCCCGAAGCTTTATCAATAAACCCGCAGCCTTACGAACATCATTGGGCGCCTGATGTGGCATATAATAAAATTTATACTGGCTGGGCTTACCCTCCAAAAGATTATAAGAAATGGGGCGAGTTGGTTTATCAATGGGTAAAACATTGCGTAGAAAAATATGGAAATAACGAAGTAGAAACATGGTGGTGGGAAGTTTGGAATGAACCCGATATTGGATATTGGCAAGGCACAAAAGAAGAGTATTTTAAATTATACGATTTTGCTGCGGATGCAGTTAAGCGTGCATGTGCTAAAACAAGAATAGGAGGGCCAACAACAACCAGCTCGAGAAATGAAAAAGCATATTCATTTCTTGTTGATTTTTTAAAACATTGTGATGAAGGGATAAATTACGCAACTGGTCAAAAAGGATCACCGCTTGACTATGTTAGCTTTCATGCTAAAGGAACTCCGAGATTAGTAAATGGAATCGTTCGAATGAATATGGCTGTACAGCTTACCGATATTTACCGGGGTTTTGAGGCAGTGGTCTCATCTCCAAAGTTTAAAAATCTCCCTATTATTATTGGTGAATGCGACCCCGAAGGCTGTGCTGCATGTTCGGTAATGTATAATCCTCAAAATGCTTACCGCAATGGCACTGTGTATTCAAGTTACACAGCAGCTTCTTATTCCCGCATTTATGATATAGCTGATAAATTAGGTGTTAACATAGAAGGTGCAGTAAGCTGGTCGTTTGAATTTGAAGATCAGCCATGGTTTGCAGGATTCAGAGATCTTGCAACGAATGGAATCGACAAACCCGTATTGAATGTTTTCCGTATGTTCGGAATGATGCGGGGAGAACGCTTACAGATAATGAACAATAGAGCCTTTACCCTTGAGCAATTGCAAACAAATGGTGTGCATGATTCAATTGCCGATGTACATGCATTAGCAACTGCAGATAAACGATCAGCATATATAATGGTATGGAATTATTATGATGACGATATTCCTGCTCTCGATGCGGAATTGAATCTTCAGATAAATTCAATTCCTTCAAAAAAAATAAAAATAGAAGAGTATTCCATTGATGAAGTAAATAGTAACTCCTATTCTCTTTGGAAAAAGATGGGTTCCCCTCAAAATGTATATCCTCAACAATATGGTGAGCTTGAAAAAACAGGGAAATTAAAATTAATTAGCGAGCAAAAAATGAATATCAAACTTGGTTCGTTTTCGAAAACTATCCAATTGCCCAGGCAGGCAGTTAAACTAATCAAGATAAGTTGGTGATTCGCTAGTATTTTTTATCCACCAAACAACAATCCTTCGTAAAAATTTTTGATGAATGTGAAAAATTAAATTAACTTGATGCTATATCGTGATAGTGGAACTAAAAAAATACGACCAATAGATAAAAAAGTATTATTTTTTTGGGCAAAGGAGAAATAAATTTGATATTAGAATAACTATTACTTTATTTCAAAGATTGCTTACGATTTTGCACTGTTTTGATTTTGAAAAACTATTGAACGACTGCCATATGAGGAGCTACTGCAAGAACTTACATTTTATCTCCAGGGCACGACTACGCAAATTATTTTCTATCCTACCCTTATTTTCAGTTTCTAAATTTAATGTAAAGAATTTCGATCTTAGAGAATTATATCAGTACGATTTTGATGAACAAGATGTAAAGGGGAATTTATCCATGAATATTCTTACCGGGTTTCAATAATGATTTGTTTGTTGGCTAAACAAATAAATTTCTAACTGCTATGCTTAAAAAGATCAGACTATTTGCTGAAGTGGCTCATCGTATCCATTTAGAAAAACATCTTAGAGCAGTTATCTCATATAGCAATCGTTAGTTTCAAGGGCACTTTTATAGGTGCCCTTCTTTGAACGCGTAAGCAGTTAGAAATACAACAATGTACATTATTGGAAATATTGATGAACAGTGCTAAATACTGTAGCGTCAATCGTAGTGCTTGACAAACTTTTTCGATAATAACGAAAGTAAATTTTCTAACTAAAATGCTATGCTTTATGAGAAATTTTGCTGCTTGTTTAATAAAGGCTAAAAAGCAATTACTCTTTTTAGCATCTTTTCTTCTCCTTTCCTCAATAGTAATGGCCCAGTTGCGAGTTAGCGGAAAAGTAACAGGCCCTG
>DASXTZ010000413.1:0-2532 GCA_036505135.1 Ignavibacteria bacterium | reverse complement strand
AAGAAATTAATGGTAATAGTGATAATCTTTACAGGGTTCTTTTTAATGAGATAACTAAAAAGGGAATCGAGGAAGGAATAAACAACCCTTTAAGAATTGATAGAAAGCTTGTGAGCTCCCAGCATGCAAGAAGAGCTTTAGACCGAATTGTTGGTTACAAGCTGAGCCCTTTTTTATGGAAAGTTATATACTATGGTTTATCTGCCGGCAGAGTGCAGTCTGTTGCATTGCATTTAATATGCGAAAGGGAAGAGGAGATACGAAATTTTGTCGCAGCCGAATATTGGAGTATTCTTGCGGATTTCAGGGACAGAGATAAAAATAAAATATTTGAATCAAAACTTATTCAAAAGAATGAGTTAAGCTTTAAGTTTAATGGAGATGAGCCAAGGATACATGATGAAAACGAAGCTGGTCAGATCATAAATGACCTTAAAACCAAGCTTTTCAAAGTTTCGGACATATCCAGAAAGGAAGTAAGACGGAATCCTTATCCCCCATTTACAACATCGGCTCTTCAGCAGGATGCATCTGTAAGGCTACGGTTTGCCCCTAAAAAAACTATGATGCTTGCTCAGAAGCTTTATGAAGGTATAGATGTAGGCGATGAAGGCCTTGTTGGTTTAATTACTTATATGAGAACAGATTCAACCAGGGTAAGCGCTGATTCAGTTACGGAAGCAAGGAAATACATAAAAGATAATTACGGTAAGGAATATTTGCCGGCATCTGCAAGGCAGTATTCAAAAAAATCTGCGAACACCCAGGATGCTCACGAGGCAATCAGGCCAACTTCTGTATCCAGAACTCCACAGAGTTTAAAGAAATTTTTAACAACCGATCTGTATAAGCTATATGAGCTTATCTGGAAAAGATTTGTTGCCTCTCAGATGCAGCACGCAGTATCTGACCAAGTAACCTTGTTTATAGATTCTTTTGAAGAATCTTCAAACGGAAAAGCTATAAATACATATAAATTCAGAACAACTGCAACAAGTATTAAATTTAAAGGTTTTCTGGCTCTCTATGATGATGTTTTTGAGGACGTTGAGGAAAACGAAGACGAATTTCCTATTCCTGAAGAAATTGAAGTGGGTGATATATTAGACCTGCAGGAGTTGTTTAAAAAACAGCATTTCACATCGCCGCCTGCAAGGTATACTGAAAGCAGTCTTATTAAGCAGCTGGATGCTCTCGGTATCGGAAGGCCTTCTACATATGCGCTGATTGTTTCCACTATTATTAACAGAACTTATGTTGACCTTAAAGAAAGAAGACTATATGCTACCGAACTTGGCGAAACAGTAAACAAACTTTTAACAGAGCATTTTTCAGATATCGTAAACGTGAAGTTCACTGCAGAGATGGAAGGGGAACTTGATAAAATTGCCGATGGAGATTTAACCTACAAAAAGGTTCTTGATGATTTCTATAAGCCGTTTAATACTGATCTTGAGAAGCTGGAAAAAAAGGCTAAAGATATCAAAGCTTCGTTAATTGAGAAGACAGATATTGTTTGTGATAAATGCGGCAAAAAGATGATTATCAAATGGGGAAGAAACGGGAGATTTTTATCTTGCTCTGGCTATCCCAAATGCAAAAATGCAAAACCGCTTCCGGGGGAGCAGGAAGAACATGAAGAACTTTCAGAAGGCAAGGTTTGTAATGTTTGCGGCGCGCCTATGGTGGTTAAATCAAGCAAGTACGGCAAGTTCCTTGGATGTTCAAGATATCCTGAATGCACAAATATTCAGCCAATCACTCTTGGCATCAAGTGCCCTAAATGCAATGAAGGAGAAATTGTAGAGCGAAGAGCAACTAAGTCCAAAAAGCTGTTTTACGGATGCAGCAGGTATCCCGATTGTGATTTTATCTCGAATTACAAGCCCAAGCTTATCAAATGCGAAGTTTGCGGAAATCCTTATATGGTGGAAAAATTTACAAAACGAAAAGGTAATTTTCTTGAATGTCTGAACTGCAAAAATAAAGTCGAAATAGAAGAAACGGAACAAGAACTGCAGAAATCATAATATACATTGAAGAGAAGAAATTTTCTCAAATCATGTTCACTGGCTGCCGCCACAGGATTACTGGTTAGTAATTCGGATATCCTATTCTCTAATAATACTAAAACTATGAGATATAAATCTTATGACGATGATTTCATAAAAAAACTTGCCGATAACTCAATATTTACGTCTAAACAAAGCGGCGCTTCTTACTCAGATTTCAGGCTAAGCAACTTCCGCTCCCAAAATATATCCACAAGGGAAAATACAGTACAAAATATATCCGATAATGAGAACTTTGGATTTTCAGTAAGGGTAATAGTCAATGGTGCATGGGGATTTGCAGCAAGCAGCTCGTTTACCGAAGATGAGGTTGTGAAAGTTTCTAAGCTAGCTTGTGAAATTGCAAGAGCAAATAAATCCATACAAAAGAATTTTGTTGAGCTTGTTCCAAACCCGGTTTATAATGAATTCTGGCAGACACCTATCAGAAAAAATCCTTTCGATGTAAATGTTGATGATA
>DASXTZ010000412.1:0-7259 GCA_036505135.1 Ignavibacteria bacterium | reverse complement strand
TGCGGGAAATATTAGCACCAGCTACAAACCTTAATAATAATTTTTTGTTAAGAGCAGAAAAATCGGCGTTTAATTTTCCATTGCCCGACCATCTTTTATTAAAATAACCGGGTATTACATTATTTTCAAAGCCAAGCTCATCAGCAATCCAGCTGGGATTATCAACCTGGAAAAAGTTCCTTTCAACTCCTCCATAGAAGTTCAGGAAATTCTTTAACTTTTTCGTAGGTATCAGCGGTCCGCCAAATGAAGCACTATATATATTGTAGCCCTGAGTGTTAGTATTCAAAAACCTGTCGTATACGTTATCGGAAACTACCTCCAAAATACCATTATATTTATCTGTGCCGCTTTTGGTTGTAACATTTATCACACCGCTAAGAACGTTTCCATATTCTGCGCTGAAGCCGCCGGTCAATACCGAAAGCTCCTGAAGCAGGTTATTTGAAACATATGCAGTTGAGTTACCGTCGAGAGGGTTTGTAGTTAATATACCATCAATAATAACTGCGGTTTCATTGGTTCTGCCGCCCCTGATATTGATAGCTGTTCCTCTTTCATCCTGAACAACACCTGCAGTTTTAGAGGCTATATTTTCAATTCCCCTGATACCAGTGTTCTCAATAAATTCTTTATCTATAATCTTTCCGCTTTGGTCGGGACTTAGAGTATTTCTTTTAGAGATAACTTCTATCTCTTCGGTCTTTATGCCTCCGGTCTCTTTTAAAACGAAATCTAAGTTGGTAGTCACATCAGCAGAAACTTTAACTTCTGTCTGAAGGACAGGATCATAGCCAATGTAGGTGCACTTAACTGAATATGTTCCTACGGGAATATTTAATATAACATATTCACCCGATGCATCCGCTACAGCACCCATTTGAGTATTCTCGATTTTAATAGTAGCGTTCGCTAAAGGGAGTCCTTTATCATCTTTGACAAGGCCCTTTATTTTACCGGTTGTGCCAAGAGGACCGGCAAACAAGAACGAACTACTGAACATAAATATCACAAACAGGGCTAGGAAGAAATTGTTAAATAGCCTCATTTATTACCTCCGATTTATTATAGTGAATTGAAAATTCTGAGAAAACTATCTCAAAATTTTCCAATTTAAATTAGTTATTCAATTTTAGTTCTCTTAACTGTAGAATCATAAATGAATTTTCTTCTACGTTAACAAAACAATTTATTGTTTTTTTGCTTTAAATTTGATATTAATATAATTGAAATAAAATGCGTTGTCAAGCATATTTTAAGAAATTATTAAGAGCAAATAAGCAATTCTTTTTTCCCTTTTTAATTTCATAAAATATTGCAATACATTAACATAGCCAATGACCAAAACCTGAAAAAGTTAATTGGAAATTGCAGTAATAATACAATAAAAAATGACCCCCTCCCCGATAACATTTTTTTAACAAATAAACTAATACTTGAAATAAAAAAAGCGAACGCTTTTCAGGGCGTTCGCTTTATAAATAAAAGCATCAAGTAATTTTTTACTTAACCAGTATCATTTTCTTAGAATCTGAGAAATCACCTGCCCGTAAGCTATAGAAGTAAACTCCGCTTGGCAAGTTGTTAGCATTTAAAACATATTCAAATGTTCC
Organism: Ignavibacteria bacterium; assembly: GCA_036505135.1. GTDB lineage: Bacteria > Bacteroidota > Ignavibacteria > Tepidaquicellales > OLB5 > DASXTZ01. The sequence continues at coordinate 5,646 of DASXTZ010000412.1, read as the reverse complement.
TGCGGAAATATCCTCGGAAATCAATGTTCCAAGTTCTTTTCCTAATACATCATACAGCTTCAATGTTACAAATCCGCTCTTTGGCAGTGCAAATTTAATCTTTGTCGATGGGTTAAACGGATTTGGATAATTTTGATACAATTGATAGCTGCCCGGAACTTCGCCGCCGATATTATGAATGCCTATCGGGTCAGTTATTGTCACTTTTATATATGTCATTTTTGATTCTGAAGCCGGAGCGCCGTTAACATTGCTGCCCGGTACCGAATCTGACATAACCACAATGTGAGCATAATGAGGTCCATTGACTGTAAAATGATTAGTTGGAGATATAGCAGGATAGCGGCAATCTCTCAATGGGCCTGTTACATTAGTAAGCTGTGTTTTAGGCGACCATGTTGCACCGCCTGTACTTGAATATCTGAACCAGGTATCAAAATAGTTATTGCCTTCAGCGCTGGTATCCGTTCTTACTTTATTATAAGCTACATAAATAGCGTTGTTATCATAAGACATACCGATGGTGCTTCTTGTTACTGAAAAGAATACATCATTTGCGGGATTTGATCCGTTCAAACCGGCAGCGCTATCTATGGTAACGGGATTTCCTCCGTTTATGCCGGGCGACCAGAAAATTACCTTTGAAGGTAATCCGGGAATAAATGAGCCGCCTACTGGGTCAACGCTTCCTAAACCGACAAGAACTTTAGGAGTCCCTGCTGCATCGTAAATTAAATCAACAGTTCTTAATGTGCCCGTGCTATCTGCGGGATTCCATGTCCAAACTACCGTCGGAGCGCTCCATGTAACGCCATCATCTGTAGAAGTCCTGTATTCAGCTCCTCCAGTTGAAGTGCAATATGCGATTCCATATCTGCTGCCATCTAAAGTCACTGCTGTAGCGTACTGTTCAGCAGTTTCACCGAGAGGTACATGCTGATAACCAAGAAATGTTCCGGGGGAATTTAAGTTCGTGCAAACATTTCTGAAAAGGCTGTCTCCGGGTGTTTGCTGGGAAACACAGAATAAAAGCTTATTGGGTGTTTGCCTGTCAATAGTAGCATCCGGCCAAATCGGAGTAATTGTTCCACCTGTTGTTCCGGGATTAAGCCTTGTCCATGAACCGGCTCCCGGAGCGACATCAACATAAATCTGACCTCTTAATATTCCGCCTCCATCGGTGCTGTGATTCATTATAACTGCCCTGTCATCGCTAGTCATTGTTATACAAGGAAAACCAGACCTGGCTGTAGTTACCGTTCCGAGATATGACCAGGAAGTACCACCATCCGTTGTATAAAAATATCTTACATTCCTGGTATTCCATGGATTCGGGTCAGTTGCAACCATGAAACAAGCATGCATATTCAGTGGGTTTGTTGGGTTCTGAACTATATAATTTGTATTCCCGTTTGATTGAAGATCATACTGAGTTCTTCCATCAACACTAACTTCCGAAATGGTCCATGTTATAGCATCAGAGCCAAAACTCATAGGCGGCGTGAGAATGCGGTCATTAACAATCGGTACCCCACCACGATTAACAATTGGTCCTGTATCCCCTCTGAAAACATCTCCATTTGGAACAATTTTGATGGCCCTATGTCTATCATTGGACCCGTTAGAAAAAGTAACAGAGGCTCCAATAGAGCACACCAACAAGAGAGTAATTAATTTCGTGTACATTGATTTCTCCTAGTTTGTTTTTAAAATAAATAACAAAAATTTATTGTAATTAATAATTTAATATAATAGAATTTAAAAATGTTGTCAAGTATATTAAAAATTGATTAATTCTATTATAAATAACTGAAAAACCGGTAATGAAAAGTTACAACAAAAAACCTTCCACCCAATTCACTATTAGTAATGTGACGTCTGAACCTCGATTTAAAAATTATTCTATACATTCAATATAATAGAATAATGAAATGTTATCAAGTATATTTTTAAAAAAAATTATCAATTCAACCTAATGTTTACATAACCTTCAGTATATGCTTAATAGTGCCCCAAATAAGAAATAGGGCAGAAAAAGTCATATTTTGGGCATAAAATTAACAATAATTTATTTTATTAATACCATTTTCTTTGTTTCTTTAAAATCACCGGCCATAATAGAGTAATAATAAATTCCGCTTGCCAGATTTTCTGCGTTGAAATCAGTTTCATATAAACCCGCACCTGCATGTTCATTTTGAACTAATACTGTTACCAGTCTCCCTGTTATCTCATAAATATTGATTGATACATCTGAATTCTTGGGTAATGCAAATCTAATCTTAGTTGCCGGATTAAACGGATTCGGAAAGTTTTGCGACAACCAATAATGCGCTGGTATTTCGCTGCTTATTTGCCGAACTCCAGGCATGGGTTCAGAAATCTGGACTTTTATATACAACATTTTAGCAATTGAAGGAGGTGCACCGTTTACATTGCTTCCCGGTACGGTATCTGCCTGAACTATAATATGAGCATACTGATATATACCAAAAAAACTGTGATTAGTAGGTGATATAGACGGATAGCGGCAATCTTTCAAAGGGGTTATTACAGGATTATTAGTCAGCTGAGTTTTAGTTGACCAGGTCATTCCACTATTGGTTGAATATCTAAACCAAACATCAAAAAAGTTATTTCCCTCTGCACTTGTATCTGATCTAGCTTTGTTATATGCGATAAATAGAAAATTGAATTCGTTAGATATTCCTACAACACCTCTTGTTACTGAGAAGAACCCGTCGTTTTGCGGATTTGAACCGGTTAATCCGGCAGAACTATCTACAACAACAGGGATACCTCCGTTTGTATTGGGTGACCAAAGCATCATCTTTGAAGGGGCACCAGGGTCAAATTCATTAGTAGCAGGTATAACTTTACCAACTCCAAAGACAACCTTTGGAACACTTCCCTGATAAACCAGATCTACATTCCTGTAAGTTCCTAAGCTATCTGCAGAATTCCATGTCCACACATTAACCGGAGAACTCCAGGTCACACCATCATCTGTGGATTCAATATACCTGCAGCCTGCAGTAGTTTCCCAGGTAGTTAAATATGCTATGCCATATTTAGAGCCGTCATTATTTATAGCACACGCATATTGCCCAGCAGCGGCGGAATTCGGTATACTACCATAACCGAGGCAGGCACCGGGCGGGGAACTGCATACATTATATACAAGGCCAATTCTTGAGAACAGAAACAAAATTTTACTACTACCTCTATCAAAAGCTGCATCCGGCCAAAATCCATCTTCCCCGGGTGGATTAAATCTTGACCATAAGCCAGCACCCGGAGCTGAATCAATATATATCTGTGTTCTTAAATTTCCGCCGCCGTCTGAGCTGTGAGTAAGAATAATTGCCCGGCCATCGGTAGTCATGGTTAAACATGGAAAACCTGACCTTGATGTTGTAACAGTACCACGGTAATTCCATGTCGTTCCCCCATCTGTAGTATAAAAATATCTTGTATTCCTTGTGTTCCATGGGTCCGGGTCAGTTGCAACCATAAAACAAGCATGCATATTCATCGGGTTTGTAGGATTCTGAACTATATAATTTGTATTCCCGTTTGATTGAAGGTCATACTGAGTTCTTGCATCAGGGCTTAATTCTGTAATAGTCCATACTATGTTATCATTGCCAAAAACCGGTTGTGGAATTAATGGTACTAAAACAAGTACACTTGTGACTATTAAATTCCTATTTATAAATTTTCCCATCGACATATTTATTTTATCAAAACCATTTTTTTACTCTCAAAATAATTCTCAGTTTTTAAAGTATAGAAATAAACTCCGCTAGGAAAGTTTTCACCATCCCAGTCAGTTTTATAACTGCCCGCAGAAAGTTTTTCGTTCATAACGGCATCCATTTGCTGACCAAGTGAATTATAAATTATAATTTTAACAAACGATTCTTTTGGAAGGCTAAACTCTATCTGAGTAGTTGGATTAAATGGATTGGGATAATTTTGCGATAAAGAATAATGTGCAGGGATCTCACTGCTAATTTGTTGAATTCCCACAGGAATTTCATCGATTGCAAGCCTTATGTACCACATTTTTGCCCAGGAATCAGGCGCACCGGTAACATTACTTCCTGCAATAGAATCAGCCTGAGTAATTATGTGAACGAAATGATTTGGTGCCGCAAAATGATTAGTTGGAGATATAGATGGATATCGGCAGTCCATTAATTGTCCTGAATTATTAGTAAGCCTGGTTTTGGTAGACCAGGTTGCTCCACCGGTGGTGGAATATCTGAACCAAACATCAAAAAAATTATTACCTTGAATGCTTGCATCCGGCCTTGCTTTGTTATAGGCAACATAAATTGCACTGTTATCGTAAGACATTCCAATTACACCTCTATCAACAGAAAATATCACATCATTTGAAGGATTTGAACCGTTTAAACCTGCGGCGCTATCAATGGTAACAGGAATTCCACCATTAATATTTGGCGACCAAAAAACAAGCCTTGAATATAACCACGGGATATAACTTACTTCAACTGGAACAACGTGCCCTAAACCAATAATAGCTTTAGGTATTCCCGAAGCATCATAAACTAAATCTACGCTCCTAAGGGTGCCTATGCTATCCATTGGATTCCAAGTCCAAATTGTAGCAGGTGAGCTCCATGTTACTCCATCATTAGTTGACGTAATGTATTGGGCTCCCCCGTTTGTGGTTAAATAAGCAATTCCATATCGCTGGCCGTCTAAAGTCACAGCGCATGAATATGATCCCGCATTCTTAGCATTTGCTATGAACTGATAACCAAGAAAGGTCATCGTCGGATTAAAATTACAAACATTTCTAAAAAGGCTGTCACCGGGTACTTGCTGAGAACCACAAAATAAAACTTTATTGCTGAGTCTATCACAAAAAGCATCAGGCCAAATAGGAGTAATGGAACCTCCTGTTCCACCTGGATCAAGTCTTGTCCAGGACCCTGCTCCAGGTGCAATATCTATATAAATCTGACTTCGCAAAATCCCTCCTCCATCGTTGCAGTGGCCTGCAATAATTGCTCTTCCATCTTGTGTCATTGTTATAGAAGGAAAACCTGACCTTGTTGATGTTACCGTCCCAAGCCAATCCCAGTTTGTTCCACCATTAGTGGTAAAAAAATACCTGATATTTCGTGTACTCCATGGATTGGGGTCTGTTGCTACCATAAAACAAGAATGAATATTCGATGGAGTCAAAGGGTTTTGAACTATTAAATTTGGGCACACATTCGATTGCAGGCCATATTGTGTTCTTCCCTCAGGAATTTCAATTATAGTTATAATAATGTTATCAGAAGTGTAAACTATCGGATCTGTTTTTAAACCATCATTAATTGAAACAAAAGTTTGTTTTGTGATAGGGCCGGTATCTTCGCCAAATGCATCAACCGGTGGGACTATTTTAACAGGATGTGGTCGATCGCTTGAAAAGATTATTAATGAAACTATAAAATATACAAAAATAAAATTAATTAACTTTATTGACATTTCAATTTCTCCTCCGAAGGGCAAAAAGTAAAGAACAGGTTCACTACAAAAATAACTATTAAAGTCTACTTAAAACAAAGACATTTTTACACCGAAATCGCCGGCAAAACTACCCTATAAAAATAACTTTTTGTT
>DASXTZ010000411.1:0-3550 GCA_036505135.1 Ignavibacteria bacterium | reverse complement strand
CCAATAAAGCCATAGCTAGTGCAACTGCATGCTCAGCTACCACGGGTGCATTTGCGTGTGTGTTTGATACAATAATGTTATTATCTTTTATGATATCTAAAGGGAAGGTATTTACACCTGTGAATGGAACAAAAATTACTTTTAAGCTTGGGGAATTTTCAATTTCTTCTTTTAGTAATCTTCCTGTAATTACTGCATCTGCATTTTTTAAAGCCTCTGGGCGGACTTTAGGATCATAAGTTGCAATGAAATTAACTTCCGGAAATTCTTCCTTAAGCCGTTTAAATTTTTCTTTCCAGTGGTCGTTAAATTTATTAAGGAAAAGAATGTTCATTTTTTTTGACTTAATTCCTTTAACATATTCTTCGCACGTATATCGTTTGAGTCAATTTCAAGAAGTTTATTTAGATAAGCGATTGCCTCTTTATTTTTTCCTTGTTTGCTGAATAAATAAGCAAGGTTACCATATGCTGGCGTAAATTTTGGGTCAATCTTAATTATAGATTCAAATATACTTTTAGCAGTATTAAAGTTACTCTGAGAATAAAGATTACCCAAATTTAAAAGTGCCATTGTAAAATCAGGGTCGTATTTGATGGCAAATTCAAAATAAATTCTTGCTTTGGCAGTATCATTCAGCATATTAAGATAAACATCGCCTAAATTATTAAATGCATTAGTATAATTTGACAGGATTTTAATAGATTGGTTATAGCTTTCTATTGCTTTATTTGTATTATTAATATTAGAATAAATATTACCCAAAGAATTGTATGCCTTATAATTTTCCGGAAAAACCGATATAGAGTTTCTAAGGGCTTCAATGGCTTCGCCAAATTTATTTAACTTTTCCAAAGCACTGCCCAGCAAATAAAAAGCATCGGCATTAGTTGAATCTAATTTAATCAGCTTTTTAAAACACCTTTCCGCATCCTGATATTTCTGATGATGAAAATAAGCCTTTCCTAAATAGTAGAGTGCATTTTTGTGTTCAGGATAATTATAGGTTCCTCTTTCTAATACAGGTATTGCAAGTTCCAAATAATTATTTAAGTTATGTTTCTCTTCATAATATTTTATATAAGCAATTGCTAGGTTTATTTCAGAGTATTTATCATCGCTATTATTAAATTCTTTGAGGGTAACAGGAGTTTTTTCGCTGCTGCTTTTATCTTCCATTAAAGAATTCACTTCGGATTCCGATACCGTTTGTATTTCTTTTCGTATCCAGTGATCGGTAAAGTTAACGTGAGGAACATTGATAGCACCTCCTTGTTTCATATGGCAAGAGATACAATCGCCGGATTCTGTATGGTTAGCTTTGCTATTGGAAACAGAAAGAGTTTGGATTTCATGGCAGGCTTTGCATTTATCATTCATGTCTCTTCTTTTTATATCTTTTACTGATTCATGCGGATTATGGCATGTTGTGCATACCAGCTTTCCGCCGCTTTTAATGAAGCATTTGCTCATCATAAGCCTGGCGCCGTGGCTTGCAACCTTAAATTCACCTTCCTTAATATTTCCATGGAAATAATATCCCTTTACCTCATTTAGACTCATCCCGGGTTTAAAATCATTTTGCTTTTTTCCTTCCTTAAGCACATGCATATCTCCCTGAAGATGACATTGCAGGCAAACATCAAACTGTAATTTTGAATCCAGATGTCCGGAATTTACAATAGTGGAATCTATTTTTTCTTCTTTGTTTTTTTCTTTCTCTTCCTGGTGTTTTACATGCAGCTCTCCCGGTCCATGGCATCTTTCGCAGCCGATTCCAAGAGGTATTTTACCTGTATACCTGTTATCGGAATATTCCACATAATCCGCGTATGAATTATGGCAATTAAGGCATTCCTGTCTGATTGGCCTTGAAAAACGGTAATTTATATTTTGATAACCGGGGCTTAAGTCCCATTTTTTCTTAATTGTATACCATGTAGCTGGCATTTCATATAAAAAACCATTTTCCTGTGTTATATAGCTCCTTGTTTGATTTCCTGAGCCTATTACATAGTCAATTTTTCTTACCAATTCATGAGTTCTATTGCCTTTTTCATCGGTTCTATACTCCATTTGATAATAGTCATTACCTGATTTATACATCCTGTAATAGTAATTTGATTTCTTATCATAAATTACATTATTGTTCTGGAAGTCTTCTATCATATTAGTATCATTAGGAAGATAAAATGACCTTCCCATTCCGTTTTTTTTAAAAGTGTTATAAATACCAGAGTGGCAATCATAGCATTCCTCATCACCAACATATTTAACGTTATTATTTATATTTTTAAAACCGTATGGATTTGAATCAGGTACATCCTTTTTAGGTATTTCTGATTTATTGCATGAGCTTATAAATAGGAGTGAAATTACAAGAATTGCACCCGCAATAGTGAAAATTATATTCGACTTTAAGCTGACCAAATGCCTGTATCTATTTAATATTTGCTCAAAGTTACAATCGATAATAAAATAAAAAAGGCAGATAGATATCTGCCTTTAACTTAAATAAAACCTGATTAGTTGTTAATCATCGTCCCATTCTTATCTGTCATTATCATAATTATATTTTTCTCTGTCATTTTCTCTCTCATTTTCATAATCATGTTTTTTATTTTTATGCTTTTGCTTATACCATCCTAAATGTTTTCCATTATCATGTCTGTATGTATTATAATCCGGATTGTACTGATGGGTATTATAATTGTAATTTCCATACTTGTCATGCCCGTTTCTATCGTAGCCATTTCTATCGTAACCATACCTGTCATAGCCATATCTGTCATAACCGTATTTATCATAACCTTCTCTGTCATATTGGCCGCCGATTACAATACCAAACGGGTCGCCTTCCAATATTTTGATTTCCGGAACTTTAACTTCAATTGTAGGATCCTGAGCTTTGGTAAAACCTGCAAATAAGAAAAGTAAAAAACAAATGCTTAAATAAATTTTTTTGGACATAAGCCCTCCCTTTGAATGATAGACAATACAAAATCGAAAAGGTTTAATATATTTCTTCTAAAAATTAATAATCAATTATTTTTATAGAGTTATTAGGGTTAAAAAATGCTTAAACTGGAGATAGAAATGAGGCTTTGTATTGAAAGCCAGAGAATTGATTGTTTTGATTTTCTTAACCTTATGCTAAAACCTGGTCGCTCACAAGATAAAATCTGCCGATATTTACCTTAAATTTCGCAGCGTCATCGCGCATAAAAACATAATAGCCTTCCATGGTTCCCCAGTTTGTATCAAGCGGGCATGAGGAGGTATATTCAAACGATTCACCCGGGTTAAGTTCTGGGACATGGCCAACAACACCGGGGCCTTCAACTTCCTGGCGGTCTCCATCGGCATTAATAATTGTCCAGTGCCTGCTAAGCAGCTTGGCCCATCTTTCTCCCTCGTTAGTTATTAATACACGGTAGGAAAAGAAGAATTGTTTTTGATCGGGTGCTGATTGATCCGGCAAATAATCGGGGAAGACCTGGATTCTTATGCCGTCTGTTGTTGTATCTGAGCTAATATTTTTTTGCATACA
>DASXTZ010000410.1:0-2517 GCA_036505135.1 Ignavibacteria bacterium | reverse complement strand
AAGCTTTTTGCCTGTTCTCTTTTCAATATCCTGTACATCGGGCCCGCTGTTTATAACCATATCATTTTCAACTTTAATATCCGTTATAGGTTCTGATTTTGCAACAAGCTCAGAATTCCTGAAAGCGGAAATTACATTAGTATTGCTCAGGTCATTAACAAAGTTTTCTTTAGGAACGAATACCCAGTCATTATCAGGATTTTTGTATTTATAATTGTTTGAATTAATGCCTTTTTCACTTGTCCATTTAGCTTTTGGTGAAAGCGGCACCCACCCAATATGGTCTGCAGAAACTTTCCACCTAACCCATGCAGGAGCCCACGCATAACCTGGCATCCATACCCAGCCATATTTTTTTGAGTTCCACCATCTGCCGTAATTATACGTTGTGTTTCCCCATGCATCGGTTGACTGCCATAGCCAGCCGTGATTTGTATAAATCCACCTGCCGTTCATATACGGCTTCCAATCTGAATTAACAGAGGGCTTCCATATGAATAAAGTAGGCTCATCGTCAGTTAACGAACTAAAAGCCTGCCCTTCCCCCTCATTTATATCTTCATCTATATCTTCTTTGGATACCTGTATCCACTCTCCCATTGGAGAAAGCACATCATAAAATGATTGGAAAGAAACGGTATTGAGATAAAGATCCTCATCGTTTTCTACGGGTGTGTTAAGCTCGACTTCAATATTGCTTATTTGTTTAAGTAAGGAGTCATCATTATTCTGTGAGAAAACCCAAATGGGCGTAAAAAATAAAATCCAAATATATAATTTTAAGTTACTTAACATATATAATTATAGCTGTTATTAATTTGACATAAAATAGCTAAAAAGGTTTAATATATCCCTTCGGGAATTAAAAATTACAAATTTCAAATTGTAAATTACGAATTATAAGTAATATCAATAAACAGACTCATTAATTACCCTTAATACATTCAATGAACTCAATGCAGTCTCTTTCTCTTATTCAAATAAGATAACAAACCTATATCGAAAGGATTTTCGGTTGACATGAAAACATAATCAATATTATTCGACCGGAACTCTCTTTTATATTTATCAAGGAATTCCTGCACTGCTTCTTTATAAGAATTGATAACGGAAATCGGCTGTGAGAGAAGCTCTTGATTTGTCTCTATATCTTTAAATATGGTAGGTGAATCAATTGCAAAGCTCATTTCAATCGGGTCAAGAATCTGGAATACTATGACTTCATTTTTCTTGTGACGGAAGTGTTTTAATGCATTAATAACTTTATTCTGCTCGTCAAACAGGTCGCTGAATACAACAATCAGTCCCCTGCGTTTAATTCTTTCTGCAACTGTGTTCAATGCAGATGCAGTATTTGTTTTCCCCGAAGGATTGACAGATGCCAGTTGGGTTAGCAGAAGCTTAAGATTCTGGCTGGTTGCCTTTGGAGTTAAAAATGCTCTGATAAGCTCATCATAAACAATAAGTCCCGATGCATCTTTTTGGAAATACATTAAAACTGCTAGCGATGCCGCAAGATATGTGGCATATTCAAGCTTTGTTATTGTGCTTACCTTTTGATTGCTGAATATTTCCTTTTTGAATAATTTCCTGAATGAACTTATGGGTGATTTAAGCTCTGATTCGGAAGATTTAAATGACATCGATTTGCTGGCATCAAGTATTAAATACGACTTAAGATTTGTTTCTTCTTCATACTGCTTTATATAATACCTGTCAGTTCTGCCAAGAACTTTCCAGTCAAGATACTTTAAATCATCACCCGGCATATACTGGCGGTGTTCAGCAAACTCAACACTGAATCCATGATACGGGCTTTTATGAAGCCCTGCAATAAATCCTTCAACTACAAGCCTTGCTTTAAGCTCAAGGTTTTGAAGCCGTGATATTACTTTAGGATTTAGATATTTTCTGTAGTCAGGCTGCAATCAAATAATGAAATAATGAAATAGTGAGAATAGTGAAATAGCAATCTGATAAATCTGACAAATCTGATGAATTTAATAATTGTCTTCTATAAACAAAACCCGGAACATTGTTGGTTTGTTCCGGGCACAAATAATTTTTATTTAACTTATTTACCGAATAGTCGCATCATCTTTCTTCTTTTTATTATCTGTCGGAGGCACTCTCGGATCTTCGTTTTGCGGTTTCCCGTCATCAAGCTTTTTTAATTTTACATTTTTATCAGGCTCTTTTTTCTTAGTGGTGTCCTGCGGAACATTTTTAATTATATCCTCAATTGATTTATTTTCTTCAAGCATTTGAAGCATCATACGTGCCGATTCGCTCATCTTTTCATTCGGGTCTTCGTCTTTCGGATATTTTTCAAGAAACTTTCTGTATGAATCCTTGGCAAGTTCTTTATTCTGCAGCATCTCATCGTATATAAAAGCAACCATGAACATGCCGTACTTTGCATCTTTAGTGGTTGGATATTTATCTGAAAGCTCTTTATAAAACCGTATTGCGTTTTCATAATCCCTTACGTTATCAACATAAATCTTTGCAATGGTA
>DASXTZ010000409.1:0-2752 GCA_036505135.1 Ignavibacteria bacterium | reverse complement strand
AGCTATAAGTTTTTCTGCATTAATTATTATATTACTGAAGAGAACCTGGAAATAGAAGAAAAGAACGTGTTCACAGCAACAGAAATTGCCCATATTAAAGGGACATATAATACACCGCTTGTAAATAAATTTATCCAAAGCAATAACTGGATAAGCGGGTATTTTCCTAATTATGTCCTCTGCGATCCAAAGCTGCATGATGCGGGGTGCATACCAGCTAATAGGCGGAGCATAATTCAAAAGGTTATGGAAGCGTTAATTCCTTCCCGGTTTGCGGAAAAAATTGATGAGTATTTAATGCAAAAGACAATAAGCCACTGGGGAAAAAAATACTACTATATGGATGAAGGTGAACGTAATTTCAGACTAAGGTCTACTAGGAACGTTTCAAAATCACATCCGGAAAGTGTCCATAAAATAATTATGGATTCATATATCTCCAGATTAAAGAAGTTTAATCTGGAATAAAATGATACTTTTTTCAAATTCATATTTTTTAAAACACGATCCAAAAGAATACAGGAACATGAACCTGTATGCACCGCTTGGAACCCTTTATGCAGCGGCTTACCTGAGAGAAAAAGGGTTCGGCGTTTCGCTTTTTGATACTATGCTGGCTGATTCTGAAGAGGACTTACTGGCCGAGCTGAAAAGACATAAGCCTGAATTCATGGTTATTTATGACGACGTATTTAATTACCTGACTAAAATGTGCTTAACCAGAATGCGCCAGGCCGCATTTAGAATGAGCGAAATTGCAAAAGATTTTGGCTGCACAGTAATAGTTTCAGGCTCCGACGCTGTTGACCACCTGGAAAAATATTTTATGCATGGAGTAGATTACGTGATTTGCGGCGAAGGTGAAATTACTTTAGGTTCCTTAATTGCGGGGAGGGAAGAGACGAATCGATCTCCCGAAGATATCGAAGGATTAGCATTTATAAAAAATGGTTCAATCTTTCGCACACCATCCCGAAAAGTTCTAAAAGAATTAGACTCACTGCCATTCCCTGCCTGGGACCTGATAGATGTTCCAAAATATAAAGAGCTGTGGTATAAGCATCACGGATATTTTTCAATGAATATGGTTACAACGCGGGGGTGCCCTTTCCATTGCAACTGGTGTGCTAAGCCCATATATGGACAGGTATATAACTCACACAGCCCGGAATATATTGCAAGGCAGATGAAAGAGCTTAAGGAAAGATATTCGCCTGACCACATTTGGTTTTGTGATGATATATTCGGGTTAAAACCCGGCTGGACTACAAAATTTGATGAAGTAGTTAACAAAGAAAAAGTTAAAAATCCCTTTAAATGCCTTTCACGTGCTGATTTATTACTGCAGGAAGATAATATTTCGCATTTGGCAAATGCAGGGTGTGAGTCAGTGTGGATGGGCGCTGAATCAGGCTCCCAAAAGATTCTTGATGCTATGGATAAGGGAACAACAGTTGAACAGATATATGAATCTACCCGCCTTCTTAAGAAACATGGAGTAAAAACATGTTTCTTCCTTCAGTTTGGATATACAGGTGAAACCGGAGCGGAAATTAACCAGACAATACGGATGGTTCGCGATTTAATGCCCGATGATATTGGCATTTCGGTATCATATCCATTGCCCGGCACAAAGTTTTATGATAGAGTTGCATCGCAGATGAAGGCCAAGCATAACTGGGAAGTATCGGATGATTTTGAAATGATGTTCGACGGCACTTACTCAACTGAGTTTTATCGCGTGCTTCACAAACGCGTTCATAAAGAATACCGCACAAGACAGCTCATTAAAGAGCCCGTAAAAAGAATTAAATCGATATGGAAGCTGCCATTTTATGTTGGAGGCTGGATATGGAATCATTTGAAACTTGGAAGGTTGGAAAAAACAGCAAAACAAAATCGCTCTCAAAGTGTCATTCCCGCAAATGTGGGAATCTAGGCTCACGTTTTTCTCTTCTCCTGAAGGAGAGAGCTTAGAGGTGAGGCAATCCCTGCAACACTTTTAAATTTGAAAGTAATTGCCATTTAAAAGCCCTTAACGCTATGTTTAATATAATCTTAGGAACATGATTTATATCATGCTGAAATATGATGCAAATCATATTAATCATGCCTATGTCCTTCGTATTTTTGTATTAATTCCAGTAAAAAGGAGCGGTAAAATGTCAACGGTAGTAGTAACAATTGAGGTTCTTGGCAAATCACTGGGAGTAGATGCAGATGGTAATTTAGTAAATATGGATGATTGGAATGAAAATATTGCGTGTGAAATAGCAAGAATGGAAGGAATAGAAGAGCTAAGTGAAAAGCATTGGGCGGTAATAAATTTCATGCGTAAAATTTATGCAGAAACCGGGGATACGCCGTCAATCCGCAGGCTGACTAAAGAAAGCGGCATCGATACAAAAACGCTTTATCTCCTGTTTCCAAAAGGTCCGGCAAAGAAAGCTGCAAGGATTGCAGGCCTGCCAAAACCGAAAGGATGTATTTAAAGTTTTACATAGAAGCCATGCAGAAGAGTTTATATACTTGTAATTGCCTGCCTTTTGCTCCACCCTGCGAGGGGTCGTAGACAGGCATATAATTAACCTTTAGAAAGAAGGAAAACGTGTCCTACGTGCAGGATATCAAAAAGAAATACAGCAGTAAATTCGTTACTGCCGAAGAAGCAGTAAACGTTATTAAATCTAACGACCGAATTTATATTCACTCGGGGTGTGCATACCCTTCTGCTCTTATAGATGCAATGGTT
>DASXTZ010000408.1:0-7261 GCA_036505135.1 Ignavibacteria bacterium | reverse complement strand
GGTAAAGACATTTTGTATGACCTTACCTTTGACGATAATTATAAAATACGCGCTTCTGCAATTAATGCACTTGGCAAAATAAATTATGATACAAATGATTCTGAATTCAAAAATAAACTTTGTAACAGGCTTTATTTTCTCATTAACGAAGCATTGGTTTTAGGGGATAAAAAACTATACAGGAAAGATATCGCTTTTGCATTTGGTAATTATAAAAAGAATGAAAATATTCCTTATTTGATTGATATGATAAGGGATGATTTTTACGGTGTCAGGTTTCTTGCGGCTGATGCATTAAAATCATATGGAGATTCATTTTTTGGATATATTAATGAATCAGAAATTTTAAAAGTGGGCATGGTACCTGATTTTATGAACCCCTTTCTTTATTCTCTGGCAGGATTATCAGAAAGTAATTTTAAAAAAGCAGTTGAAATGGTTTTGAGCCTAAGGGATAATATGCCCGGTTTAATGTTTGAGAATGTAATTGAAACAATAAAACTGCGGAGGGATAAATCATCTGACATGGAATTTATTCAATGGAGTGAAAATAAAATCAAAGAGTTGGAAGCAGGAGTAAATCTAAAAGTTAAATAATGAGTTATGATTAGATTCCCGCTTTCGCGGGAATGACAAAAGGATTAGTTATTTGTTCACAAATTCTTTCGGTTCGGCTTCGCCGTAAATTACAACTCTTAAACCGGTTGGTGCTTCACCATTATATACTACAAATGAAATAGTATTTATTCCTGCAGTAAAACCCCGCTTAATTTCAAAAGGATAAAAGCCATAAGCGAAAGCTGTATAATCTGTTCCGAAATGAGTGCTGTTATTATTGATTATTATATCTGCGCCGTTATTATCGGTTGTCCAGTATCCTTTTATTTCAGCTGTTTCAGGCTTAAATGCATCAAGTGAAAATGAAATATTATAAACATAAACTCCCGCGGCGTTGAATTCACCTGCATCTGCACGTGGTGCTATCCATTTTGATTCATTGTCATTTTGAACCCAGGTATTCAAAGGAAACCCATCCGAAAATACCACTTTAACATCCGGGCCCGGGTATCTTTCGTCGGCACTTAAAGTAAGCATATAATGCTGGTCGATTTCGCCATCGGCAAGCGGAAATTTATTATTATCAACACCTGTGTTGTAAAGCCCTGGAATAGGCACCTTATTTTTTTGCTGGGCAGAAGAAAAGCCTGTAACAGAAAATAAACCCGTTAGAATTATTAGCAATAAAAATAATTTGACCCTCATATTCGGCTTAAAATATTATAATATTTGTAACATGTCAATATCCTTAAAAGGTTCTGTTTCCTTTTTATGACTGAAATCTGAGTGATTATTTAAGCTCAATGTAAAGGCCCATAATTTTGTCTTCATTTCTATCTATTTCGCCCTTTATAAAGTTCTCGGTGGAATCAACATTTGTTAATGAGTCTGTTTTTAAACTATCATTGCAAATATTAGTAAGGTTTATATTTTTATCTGAATATGACCAGTCTTTACCTGTAGCTTTTTCCGTTGAAGAATCATTTGCACTTTTGAAATTGACTGGTCTACTCGTAGAATCAACGAGCTCAACAGCCCCGGCAAGATGTTCTTCGCTGTTTGAATTACCGCAGGATGAAACCAGAGCGGAAGCAAATAACATTAGGGCCATTGCTGAAGCTCTGAATGGTGTAAGTACTGGTATTAAAAATCCGGGGAATTCATATTTTGGTTTTTCAATTTTCAGGGCAGGTAGTTCAACCTGCGAGATGCGGAATCTTCCGCAAACTTTGCTATTATTATTTTCGAGCAAATATCTCTGAACTTCCTCATCGGATTTTTTTGAAAAATCCACCACAGTTTTACTGCAAACACTGCAAAATGCTCCTTTTTCGTTTGGCGTCATCTCTTTCCAGTCTTCATTACATGGCTTTGGAATGTGAATTTTAAACAGATTTTCGTACTTCATGTCCCTTTTTTTAAGTTAAATAGCAATAATAGTTTTACTATTTTGTGGCCGGCTTTGTTCCTTTTGAGCGCTCTGAGAAAAAAATTGGATAGTAAATACGTTCCAAAGCAGGTAAATTTGTGTATTATTTAACACCTAACAATCAATATTATGCATGAAAAAAGTATAGAGTTATTAAATAAGGCAGCTGCCGATGAGCTTAGTGCAATTCATCAATATATGTATTTTCATTTTCACTGTGATGACCAGGGATTTGACTTACTGGCAGGCCTTTTTAAACGAACTGCCATAGAAGAAATGATACACGTAGAAAAGCTTGCTGATAGAATTCTCTTTTTAAAAGGTGATATTGAGATGAAGCTGGCTCAGAAAGTACAAAATATGAAAAATGTAAAAGACATGCTTGAGCTTGCAAGAAAAATGGAAGAAGAGAGCGCAAAGGAATATAATGTTTGGGCTAATGAATGTGCTCAAAACGCAGATGCAATTTCAAAGCAGCTTTTTGAGGGACTTGTTGCGGATGAGGAAAGACATTTTGATCAGTATGATACAGAGCTTGATAACATTGCGAAGTTTGGGGCTAATTACCTGGCACTTCAATCGATAGAGAGAAGCAAGAATCGTTCTGCTCCAGCTGCAAAATAGTAGCATTTATTTAGAAAAAAGGGACGCACATTTATGCGTCTCAAATTTTTTTCCTTTTCACCTTTACTTTTGCCTTGTTATACTTCGTAATACAAATGGAATTCATACGGGTGCGGCCTTAAACGTACGGCGTTTACTTCATTTTCAATTTTGTAGTCTATCCACGTTTCGATAAGATCATCAGTAAACACTCCGCCGCGTTTTAAAAATTCACTATCCTGTTCCAGCTTTTCCAGCGCAATCTGCAGGCTATATGGAGTCTTTGGGATTTTCTTAAGCTCTTTGCTATCCATGTGGTAGATATTTACCTCTAAAGGTTTCCCCGGCTCTATTTTATTAATTATTCCATCTATGCCTGCCATTAACATTGCTGAAAAAGCAAGATATGGGTTAGCCGTGCCATCAGGGCAGCGGAATTCAAGTCTCTTTGTCTTCGGGTTTTCGGAGTACATTGGGATTCTCACTGCTGCGCTCCTGTTGCGTTTTGAATAGACAAGGTTAACAGGAGCTTCATAACCCGGTACGAGTCTTTTGTATGAATTTGTCGTTGGATTAGTAAGTGCAAGCAGTGCAGGAGCATGCTTTAATAATCCCCCAATATAATATAATGCCATTTGGCTTAACCCGGCATATTCTTTTCCTGCAAACAACGGTTTGCCGTTGTTCCATAGGCTTTGATGAACATGCATGCCGCTTCCATTATCTCCAAAAATAGGTTTAGGCATGAATGTTGCAGTCAAACCATACATTCTAGCTGTATTCTTAACGATATATTTAAACATCATTAAATTATCGGCGCACTGTACAAGCGGGCAAAATTTATAATCGATTTCTGCCTGTCCACCGGTTGATACTTCATGATGCTGCGTTTCAATTTCTATCCCAGCGTTAATTAAATGCTCAACCATTGCATTACGAATATCGTTAGTTGAATCGGCAGGAGGGACGGGGAAATAGCCTTCTTTTTGTCTTATCTTGTGGCCTAAATTAATTTCCTTGTCTGAACCTGTATTCCAGAACCCTTCGCGTGAATCCACTCGGTACCAACTGGAATATTCATTGACGTTATATGAGACATGGTCAAGGATAAAAAATTCTGCTTCCGGCCCAAAGTACGCTTTATCGGCGATTTTTTGTTTTCTTAAAAAATCAGCTGCCTTTTTTGCTATATACCTCGGATCGCGTGAGTAAGGTTCCATAGTTATAGGGTCAAATATATCGCATATCATTGAAAGGGATGTTGCCTTTATGAAAGGATCAATGTGCGCCGTATCAGGGTCAGGAACTATAAGCATATCAGATTCATCGATTGATTGCCATCCTCTTATAGATGATCCGTCGAAACCAAGGCCTTCTTCAAACATTTTTTCCTCAAATGTGCCAACAGGAATACTGAAATGCTGCCATTGCCCCGGCAGGTCAGTAAAACGAAAATCTATCATTTTAACATCATGCTTTTTGATAAGAGTAAATACGTTTTTAATTGCCGCCTGATTTGCCATTAGCTTCTCCTTTAGCTTCTTTTATCCTCTTTAAGTGTCAGGAGGATTTTTATCTATTTTTTAATTTTGATAAATCTATTTTAAAACTTTCTTTATGCGATGAAAGCACTATTGATGTTCTTGTTGACCTTACCCCTTTCCATGACTGTATCTTTGCAAGAAGTTTTTCAAGGGATGAGGTATTTTCAGTACGGATCTTTAATATATGGGAGCCATCTCCGGTTATGGAGTGGCATTCAAGAACTTCATGAGTTTGTAAAGCATGACCAATAAAATCTTTGTAATGAGATGAGGATTCACTGATAACAAAAATATAGGCAGTTATATCTTTACCTAATTGTTTGTGGTTAAGCTTAGCTATGTATTTTTCTATTATACCGTTTTCTTCAAGCTTGTTCACCCGATCGGTAGCCGAAGGCAGGGACAGGCCTATTTTATCCGCTATTTCATTTCTCTTAATCCTTGCATTATCCTGCAATAATTCAAGAATTTTTACATCAATTTCATCTACAATCTGCATTATCCTAATTAATTAAGGTAAAATTATAATACTTCTTTAATAATTAAGGAGTATAACTTTATTTACCTGCAAATATAAGGCAAAGAGTATATTTTGTCAATATATGAATTTATAAATTTCGGTTCTGCCTCCCCCTACACCCTCCTTACAAAGGAGTGGATTCAAAACTCGTTATCTTTTTATTTAAATGCGGCGAAATTTAAAGCCAGCTATCCCTCTTTGTTAAGGAGGGGACTAAGGGGCGGTTAAAAGTATTCTGAGCATAAAAAAAATATAGGGTTATTTTAAAATTTCTTAAACTAGGTCTGTATTGTTGAAAAAATGTGCAATCTCTTTCTTTGCATTTTCATCCGAATCTGAGCCATGAACGATATTGCGTTCAATAGATTCTGCGTAAAGCTTTCTTATTGTTCCCTCTTCGGCATTTGCAGGGTTTGTCGCGCCTATAAGCTTACGGAAACCGAATACTGCATTTTCTTTCTCAAGGCACATTGGGATGACGGGGCCTGATGTCATGTAGGTTACCAGGTCATTATAAAACGGTCTTTCTTTGTGGACTTCGTAAAACTTTTGAGCTGATTCTTTTGTAAGCCGCAAGAGCCTCATACCCCTTATAGCAAACCCGGCATCAATTATTTGCTGAATTACTTTCCCGTGAACCTTTTTTTCAAGGCAGTCAGGTTTTAGAATAGCAAGCGTTCTGTTAGTCATCAATGTCTTGGTTAATTACTAAATGGTTGATTAATTTTATACAAATCTATTAATTGAAGAGTATTAAATAAATTCATAAAATTTGTCCTTAATTTTCAATTTTTAAATAATTTAGTGCTCTGTTTTATCCTTTATAAATAGAACTATCATATCTAATTTTGTGTTTTTCACATTACAATGTCAGAGACCAACTATTCAATAGAAGAAGTAATCCGTAAAGAACCATATACAGTTGAGCCTGCAAAAAGAAAGGGATTTGGTGTTTGGCTGAATATTCTGCTCTTTGTATTGACTTTTTTTTCAACTACAATGGCAGGAGTGCAATGGCTTAACAGGGATCCATTTGACTTTTCTAATTTCAAGCTGGGGTTAACTTATTCGGTACTTATCATTTTGTTTTTATCATTTCATGAGTTTGGCCATTATTTTGCTGCTAAAATACATAAAGTTAAAGTTACATTACCATTTTATATACCTTTCCCTTTATTTTTGAATCCTTTTGGAACAATGGGTGCAGTAATAAGGATAAGAGAACCAATTCGTTCACGAAAGGCTTTATTTGATATCGGTATAGCAGGGCCTATTGTAGGATTTGTTGCTGCGTTTGTTATGCTGGTATATGGCATGACGCACCTGCCTTCTTTTGAATATATTTATTCCATTCATCCTGAATATCAGTCTAAAGGAGTTCCCACATCGGGTTTTGCTTTTGGTCCCAATCTTTTATATTTAGCTTTAGCTAAATTGTTAACAAGCTCGCCGGATGTTTTTCTCCCGCCTATGAATGAAATGTATCACTATCCATTTTTATGTGTAGGCTGGTTTGGAATGTTTGTCACTGCTTTAAACTTATTGCCGGTCGGGCAGCTTGATGGAGGCCATATTATCTACGCACTCTTCAAAGATAAGCATAAATATATAGCAAGAACCTTCTTTGGGTTAACGCTTGGTATGGGGCTTATGGGGCTGCTGTCTTTTCTTGGAATTAATCTTTTTCCCGGGTATGACTTGTTAAACTGGCTTATATGGGCGCTGTTGATATTTTTTCTAATCAGAGTTGACCATCCGCCTTTTTATGATCCCGAACCGATTGGAACAGGGCGAATATTATGGGGCTTATTTGCTCTCTTTATGTTTGTTACAACATTTACTCCGGTGCCTTTTCAAGGATTGTGAAGAAGGTGAGTAGGTTAGTTGGTGAGAAGGGGAGTCGGTATATAGATGAAAAAACTACTTAACGACTCAACTACTTCACTACTTAACTTGGCTCAATTAGCTTCATATTTTCGGAATTCAAAAACCACGCTAATTTTCCTTTTTCATGTTCGATATTATATTCTATCTTGCACACACTGGAGTTCTTAAAGTTTATGTTAATGTTCTTGCTCTGCCCGTCATTAATTAATATCGTTGAAAAATGATTAACATCGGGGGCGTGGCCAAAAAGGGCAATATTTTTATAATGGGAGTATCTCTTTAGCATTTGAAGAAAACGGCTGGAAGTACTTCCTCCAATAAGCTCAATAGCTGTCTTTATTTCACCTTCATACTTTAAAGCAGAGGCGAATACTTCTGCAGTCTGAACGGCTCTGACAATAGGACTTGATAAGATAATATCAAAATGTGTTTTCATATCTTTCAATCTCAGTGCAACTATTTTACAATGATTTCTTCCATGTATGGTAAGATAGCGGTAACCCTCTTCGACAATTTCATTATCAAGTTCCGCTGCGACACCATGTCTTATAATATAAATGTTATTCAACGTTCAGTAATTCTTCCTTCAGCAAATTCATGTGTGGATACCCCGGAAATTTTTGTATAAATTATACTATTTTCAAACGATTTGATTCCGGGGATTCTTACTTTAATATAATTTTCAGTAAAACCATATATGTAATTATCTTTTTTTATTTT
>DASXTZ010000407.1:0-6030 GCA_036505135.1 Ignavibacteria bacterium | reverse complement strand
TTTGAAGGTAAATGAAAGTTACACCATTAACGGAAAATTTAATCCCCTCCTTTAAAGAATACTTTAAAACATATGCTCATCAGCAGGATGAATCATTTCCGCCGGATGAAGATTATGTGCTTCGCAGCGATGAACCGGCTTATCTATTAATAGATAGTGACAACAAGATAGCAGGTGCTGCAGAGCTTATGATGCATAAAGAATACATTGAAGCAAAAACCGCAAGGTTCAGGATGTTTCATTGCATTGAAAAAGATTATCACAATTATAAAAAGCTGCTTGATGCAATTCTCAAACATACCAAGGGAGTAAATGATATTTATTGCTTTGTTGAGGATAAATGTATTGATACGTGTAAGGTATGGGAGAGGCTGGGTTTTAATATTAAGCGTTATTCCTTCGTTTTAAAGAGGGATATAGAAAATATTACTCCATCCGAATTTCCAAAAGGATATAGCCTGAAGACATTTAATGATGGATTTGATGAGCGGGCATGGTGTGATATAATAAATGAGTCATTTGCAAATATGCAGGGACACGTGCATATGTATCCTGAAAAACTTAACGAATGGCGCAGGGAGCCTTCGTACATCAAAGGCGGAATGAAAATGTTATGGCATGATGGGAAGCCTGTTGGAACAATGGCGCTTATTAAAGAGAGTGAAAACGGCGAAGATGTTATTTTCATTGAAGCAGTGGGATTACTTAATTCTTACCAGGGCAGAGGACTTGGTAAAAATATGCTGCGTGCAGGGGTTGAATTCGGGAAAAATTTTGGAGCCAATAGTGTAATGCTTTCTGTTAATGCAGAAAATGAAAAAGCAGCAGATCTTTACTTGAAGGAAGGCTTCAAAAAAGAAGCAGTTATAATTTGCTACAGCCTGAAGGTAAATCAAAGCAATATCTGATTTTCAAATTTGATTAATTATTTTTACTTCCCTCTCCTTAAGGAGAGGGGCTGGGGGGTAAGGGAGTGGATGACGATAAAAATAAATTCTTAAACAATTTAAGCGGAGCCCTTACAAATAATACTTTTATAAAGCTAACTTTTAGCAAATACCGGGGAAAAGACCCTGGCCTTGAAAATATTTATATTACACCTGTTCAATTAAAAGAGGGTGTAAGGCTGTCATTCAGGTATAAATTCACGGCAAAGGATGAGTTCCATAATTATGATTTTGAAGAAGGTGAGAAATTAATAGCCAGATTTCTGGGTACTGATTTTTTGAGTGCTCATCTGTTTACGTCCCCGAACGATTTTATAATTGAATTCAACAAAAAGCGCGAGCCGAGATTATATATTAATGAAGCCTCAGCAGCAGAAACTTTGCCAAAAGCACATAATAGAGAAAAGATACGTTTTATAGATAAAAATTCCAGATATCTAAATCTTTTAGGCATAACAAATGAGAAAGGGGAAATAAAAAAAGACAAGTATGATAAATTCAGGCAAACAGATAAGTTTATTGAAATCGTTGATTCGTTGTGCAAGGATTCAGGAATTTTCGAAAAAGAGGAAATAAAAATAATGGATTTTGGCTCCGGGAAAAGTTACCTGACTTTTGCACTTTACGATTATTTTGCAAATACTTTTGGGAAAAAAACAGATTTAAAAGGTGTTGAGGAAAGGAAAGAGCTTGTTGATTTTAGCAATGAAGTATCGAATCAAAGCGGGTTCTTGGGTTTAATGTTTTATAAGGGCCTAATTATTAATTTTCCCCCCTCTAAGTCAGATATTGTAGTGGCCCTTCATGCTTGTGATACCGCTACAGATGAAGCAATTGCAAAGGCAATTTCCTCGTTTGCTGAAATAATTATTCTTGCTCCATGCTGCCATAAATATGTGCGCAAACAGATAAAGATTCCTCAAAACCTTAATAGTATTTTTAAACATGGAATTATTGAAGAGCATGTTTCATCATTCATTACAGATGGTCTTCGTTCATTAATGCTGGAAGCTTATGGTTATAAGACCAAAATTTTTGAGTTTATTTCTTCAGAACACACGGCCAAAAATATTATGATAACTGCTGTGAAAAGCAAACCGGCTGCATCCTTTAATGAAAATAAAATTAAAGAAATTGAGAACGTTAAATCGCAGTTTGGGTTAAAAGATTTTTATTTGGATAAGATATTAAAATAAAAAAAATCATGATAAATCTGGATATTAAAGACACTTTAAATTTTATTACACAGAGCGAAATAAACTCATATCGTGATAAGGTCAAAGAATGTAACAACTCTCTTTACAACAAAACCGGAAAAGGAAAAGAATTTCTTGGGTGGCTTGATCTTCCCTCGAGAGTTACTAAGGATGAATTTAAAAAAATAACCGAGTGTGGAAATACTATGGCTGATGCATCCGAAATAATTGTTGTGATAGGAATTGGAGGCTCATACCTTGGGGCAAGGGCAGTGATTGATGGTTTATCAGGCAGCTTTGCTAATCTTAAGGCGGCAGAAAAGGGTAAGCCGCTGATACTTTATGCCGGGCAAAACATAGGTGAGGATTATCATTCGGACCTGCTGAAAATTCTTGATGATTATGACTATTCTATAATTGTTATTTCAAAGTCAGGAACAACAACAGAGCCTGCAATTGCGTTCAGGCTGCTTAAAAACCAATTAGAAAAAAAATATGCTAAAGAGTTTGTTCAGAAAAGAATAATTACTATCACAGATAGATCCAAGGGCGCTTTGAAGAAATTATCTGATGCTGAAGGATATGAAACTTTTGTTATCCCTGACGATGTTGGCGGAAGATATTCTGTTCTAACCCCTGTTGGTTTGCTTCCCATAGTAGCGGCAGGATTTGATATAAGCAAGCTGGTAAATGGTGCAAAAGAAATGGAGAATTTATGCAGGGAAGAACAAATATTGGATGAAAACCCCGCTGATCTGTATGCGGCTGTTAGAAATATTTTGTATAATAAAGGAAAGGCTATTGAAATGCTTGCAGGCTATACACCTAGCATGAATTATTTTATTGAGTGGTGGAAACAACTTTTTGGTGAAAGTGAGGGGAAGAATGGGAAAGGAATATTCCCCGCAGGAGTGAATTTTACAACCGACCTTCATTCAATGGGACAGTTAATTCAGGATGGGACAAGAGATATTTTTGAAACTGTAATAAGCGTTGAGAAGGTTAAAACGGAGTTAAGCGTTCCGGCCGAAGACAGTAACCTTGACGAATTAAATTTTTTAGCAGGTAAAAGTCTTAGTGAAATAAATAAAATGGCTGAGCTTGGAACCAGAAAGGCTCATGTTGAGGGCGGAGTTCCGAATATAAGTATTTCCATTCCTGCACTTGATGAATATTCCATCGGCTGCTTAATTTATTTCTTCGAAAAAGCATGCGCTGTGAGCGGCTATTTGCTGGGTGTAAATCCTTTTGACCAGCCCGGAGTGGAAAAATATAAGAAAAATATGTTTGAACTGCTTGGCAAGCCGGGGTATTGATAAATAAATTGTAATTTCTGCGAATGCAGGAATCTATTGAAACCTGTTTACTCTTTAATTTATTATTTATATTATAAATAACTTAGTAAATTAAATTTTAAGCCATGAAAACCTTCATCTTTTCAATTTTATGTTTATTTTTGGCAATGAACAATTCTTATTCACAGGGTAAATCATGCTGTGAAGAAAGCTCTGCAACTGAAATAATGGCATCATTTGGCGATGATGAAAATTTCCGCAACCTTCACCCAGAGCCGCTTCCGTTTCAGCTTACAGATGGTAAAGGCCAGATGGTAACATTTAAAGTTAAGGACGGCGCGGATGGAAATGCTTATGAAGTCAAAGCCAGCATCCCAACTAATAATTGGGTATTGGTTTTTCACGAATGGTATGGCCTAAATGATTATATTAAGAAGGAATCTGAGGAAATCGCCTCAACACTTGGCAATGTTAACGTTCTCGCTGTCGACTTGTATGACGGAAAGGTTGCTACAAATAATGAAGAAGCATCTAAATACGTTAAGGAAGTTGATAAAACAAGAGCTATAAATATCATTAACGGGGCAAAGGATTATGCAGGAAGCACCGCTTCGTTTGCAACAATAGGGTGGTGTTTTGGCGGTGCGTGGTCAAATCAGGCTGCCATTGAGCTTGGGCCAAGCTGCAAAGCGTGCGTAATTTATTATGGTATGCCCGAACAAAATTTAGAGCGGCTGGCAAAATTAAAGGCTCCTGTTCTTGGGATATTTGCTCTTAAAGATCAGAATATAACTCCGGAAATAGTTGCAAAGTTCGAAGAAAATTTAAAATCTCTGAATATTCCTGTAGAAATTCATAGCTACGACGCGGTTCATGCTTTTGCTAATCCATCGAATCCGAAACATGACCCTGATGCCACAAAAGATGCGAAAGAAAAAACTTATGCCTTTCTAAAAGATAAGCTGAAATAAATCAAATTTAAAAATCGGGGGAAAAATGGATTTGATTATTGACCGCGCACTAATTCCGCAAAAGGAATGGAAGTGGAATGAAAATGAAATTGGCTGCGAAGGAGTAAACACATTTGATGGCTGTTTAAAATGGTTTACATACAGAAAAGAACATGGTGGGAATACTTTAACAGTCCAGCAATCTTATGAAGATTTCATGAGGGATGGACCTTTAAAAGACTCAATCCCTGCCGATATTATGCTTGAGATGTATGATGATATTATGAGTGCTCTAAGTTAGTAAATGGAAGGTAAGCTTCGTATAGATAAATATCTTTGGTGTGTGCGTATATTTAAATCACGCACTCTAGCCACAGAGGCTTGTGATGGCGGTAAAGTTAAAATAGAAGGTAAAAGTGTAAAACCCTCACGGGTAATTAAGCCGGGAGAGGACATTACAGTTCAGCAGGGTTATATAAAAAGAACTCTGCGTGTAAAATCTTTACTTGATAAGCGTGTATCGGCTAAAATTGCGGTTGAATATGTTGAGGATATAACTCCTCCCGAGGAAAAAGAAAAGGTTGAAATCGCCAGGTTTGCTTCTTACAAGAGTAAATATAAAGGGATAGGGAGACCCACAAAGAAAGACAGAAGACTGCTTAATAAATTAAAGTTTTAAATAACTAAAATTTTCTCTTCAGTCATCTCCTTAATTGCGTATTTAACTCCTTCCCTTGTATTGCCGGAATCTTTAACACCGCCGTAAGGCATGGAGTCCATCCTGTAAGCAGATGCTTCATTAATTATAACTCCGCCTGTATAAATATGACTGTAAGCAAACATAATCTTCCGGATATCATTAGTAAATACACCGGACTGCAGACCAAAGCGTGAGCTATTAATATTATTTACAGCATCTTCAAATGATTTAAACTTGTCAATTGTAATAACAGGTGCAAATACTTCACTGCATTTTACATTAGATGATTCGGGGGCATTTTCGATGACTGTTGGTTCGAGTACTGCACCATTTCTTGAACCTCCGCATAAGATTTGCGCACCGGCTATCTTTGCTTCATTTATCCATTTTTCTGCGCGTTTTGCTTCATCTTCTGTTATCATTGGGCCCGATAATGTTTCCCGGTGAAAAGGGTCGCCGAATTTTATTTTTTTAACCTCATCCAGAAGCATGCTTCTGAAGTCATCATATATTTTTTCATTAATATAAACACGCTGAACTGATATGCAGCTTTGTCCCGCTTGGGCAAAACCGCCAATGATGATTTTTGCTACTGCAGTGTCAATATAGGCATCCTCTTCAATTATAACTCCGGCATTGCCGCCTAATTCAAGTGATATTTTTTGCTTATATGCTTTTTTCTTTATTCCCCAGCCAATATCCGAGCTGCCCGTAAAGCTGATCATATTTAATCTTGAGTCAGATATATTTTTATCAAGTTGGCTTCCTGATAATGTTATCACATTCATTGGTGTAAAACCCAGCCCAATTTCATCGGCCGTTTCCTTAACGATTTTACTGATTTCAATCCCGCATAGCATGGAATTTGAAGAAGGCTTAAGCATAATTACATTTCCCGATGCTAATGCGGGTGAAACTTTGTGAGCGACAAGGTTTACCGGA
>DASXTZ010000406.1:0-4516 GCA_036505135.1 Ignavibacteria bacterium | reverse complement strand
AGTGCATGAACAATTTCTTTAACAATTGTGTGCCAGTTAATAATAAAAGTATTGTCATTATTTTTTGCAACCTTAAAATTAAAAAAGTCATCAATTCTCAAGCCATCGGCAGCAAATTCTAAATCCATAGCTCCCTGAGCTTCATAATTTGCTTCCTGCCTGATATTTAAAATGGACGCAACGCCATCAAATAGCCTTCCCATGGATGTAGTTACTGGAGAATTTATATTCTTTTCCAGCATTTGCTCCATTAATTTCAGAGCCTTTTCATCATGCGTGAAATATTTATAAGCATCACTTCCATATACATCATATAAAAGAGCAAACCCTATTCTCCATATTTCATGAATTGCCTTTTCCCCGCCGGGTAATTTAAATGGTTGTAGATTTGCTGCTCTTTTAAAATTTCTTCCTTCAGAAATTAAAAATTCACTTCCCCAAATAGTTCCGTCTGTGCCATAACCGGTTCCGTCCCATGATACCCCCAGTACATTCCCATCAATATTGTTTTCTGCCATGCAAGAAAGGACATGCGCATAATGATGCTGAACCTGCTGTGTATTTTGATTTAGCCCTTTTGCAAATTTTGTAGAAATATAATCGGGATGCAAATCACATACAATTTCGGCTGGCTTTATTTCATAAAAACTTTCAAGGTCGTTAATAACATTTTTGAATGCGGTAATTGATTCGGTATTTTCCAAATCACCTACGTGCTGGCTGATAAAAACGTTATTATTATTGTTGACTGCAATGGTATTTTTTAAATGCGCGCCTGCCGCTAAAACTGATTGATTAATGCCATTAATTAGAATTGGAAGGGGAGCGTAACCTCTTGCCCTGCGAATAATCATTTCTCTTCCTGCAGCGATCCTGGTTATCGAATCATCTTCGTGGCGAAGAATTTTTCTTTTATGCACCAGAAAATAGTCTGCAATACCGCCAAGCTTTTCAAATGCAGTTTCCTCATCAATACATATTGGCTCCTCGGATACATTTCCGCTCGTGGCAATAATGGGGAAATTAAGCTCATGCATTAAAATATGATGCAGGGGAGAGCAGGACAGCATAATACCAAGATATGGATTATCTACTGCGGCTTCCAGGGATACAACCGACCCATTTCCTCTTCTTTTTTTTAATAAAACAATTGGAGTTTCGGAGGCTGTTATAAGTTTTTCTTCTAAATTGCTGACCTCACATTCCTTTTTTATAGATTTAAGGTCAGGAAACATTAAAGCAAATGGCTTTTCACTGCGGTGTTTTCTTTGCCGGAGTAATTTTATTACTTCAGGGTTAGTTGCATTACACAGGAGCTGGTAGCCGCCAATCCCTTTTAATGCTATTATTTTGCCGCTTTTAATAAGTTCTGCAGCTTTTTGAACTGCTTCATGTTTTGAAGCTATTAAACTGCCTTTATTGTCAGTTAACTCAACATGGGGGCCGCAATTTGGACATGCAGTCGGTTCAGCGTGAAACCTCCTATCAAGTGGATTTGTATATTCAGCCAAACATTCCGGGCACATCTCAAACTCAGACATTGTTGTATTTTTTCTATCATAGGGAAGGGATTTAATGATTGAGAATCTTGGACCGCAATTAGTGCAATTTGTGAAAGGATATAGGTACCTTCGGTTCGAGGGGTCAAAAATTTCCTTCAGGCAGTCATCACAAGTTGCAATGTCGGGCAGAACCAGAGCAGTTTTTGAACCTGAATCATTGCTTTCTTTGATTTCAAATTCATCGAATCCCGCAGGGTCTAAAAAGGTATGCTCAAAGCTTTGAATAAAGGAATTCTTTGGTTTATCTGTTTTAAGCCTGCTGAGAAATTTCTCTATATTACCATTATATCCTTCGGCGTCTATAAAGACACCTTGCGTCGAATTAACTATCCAACCTTTAACGTTTAGTTCTTTAGCTAATCTATAAACGAAAGGTCTGAACCCAACGCCCTGAACGACACCATGAATTGCTATTTTTGCTCTCTTAATCATAATCTCTGAGCGAAGCGAAGGGTCTCATTCTCCACACGTTAAACCCGATGAGATTGTTCTACGTTTCGCTGTTCTTCACTCCGTTCAGAATGAGAATTTTTTAACAAATACCCGCACCACTTATCAATCCCTTCGCCTGTTGTACATGAAGTTTCAAAAACAATAAGGCCGGGATTCATCTTCAATGCATTTTCCCTCAAAACTTTTATATCACAATTGACATACGGAAGTAGGTCAATTTTATTTATCACAAGCACTTTAGAGTTCATAAACATTTTTGGGTATTTAAGAGGTTTATCATCTCCCTCGGTTACGCTAATAATTACGACTTTGTGGTCTTCACCTAAATCATATCCCGCGGGGCAAACAAGATTACCGACATTTTCAATAATTAGTAAATCTTTACCCTCAAGCTCAAGATTTTGCAATGCATCCTTAACAAGGTTTGCCTCAAGGTGGCATGCTCCGTTTGTAATGATCTGCACGACGGGCACATTGTACCCCGATACCCTTTGCGCATCGAGATCTGTTTGAACATCCCCTTCTATCACAGCAAACTTAATTTTATTTTTAAGATGTTCGATAGTTCTTTCAACAAGTCTAGTTTTTCCTGAACCGGGTGAGCTGACAATATTTATCGTAAATAAACTATTTTTTTTAAAAAGATCTCTATTTTTAGAGGCAATCTCATCATTTTTTTGTAAAACTTTTCTTTCGATTGTGATTACGTTCATATTACTTCCTCCATTGAGTTTATTTTTATTTCAATAACTTCCAGCTCGTTTCCCGATATAGTTTTTGTATCGTTTGATCCGCACTCAGTGCATATCATCATTCCAAACTCATTTGAAGAGGTTTGGCCGCAAGCATTGCATTTAAGCTCAAACGGAGTATTAATAATTTCTAAATCGGTATTTTCAAGCTCAGACTTTGATGTTACTGCCTGAAAAGAAAATTTAAGGGAGTCAGCTGCAACTCCCGAAAACTCCCCAACTTTGATAACTATATTTTTCACCCGGCTAATTTCATTTGCAGGGACGTTCTGATAAACAATTTCGACTATGTCTTGCGCTAAAGATAATTCATGCATAACACACCTTACAAATATACCCTTTGTTCCGCCGTCAAAATATGATTTAGCTCACATTTTGGTAAACGCGCATAAAGTTTAATATTTACAAATAGTTACGGCTCGTCAATTTCTGCCTGCCACTCTAAAAATATTTCTATACCGAGCCATTCTTCTATAATCCTTGATGCTTTTTCAACCAGAAGAGGAATCTTATCCTTAATGTCGTCACTTAAGCCTTCTCTTATTATGGAACCGTCATGTATTCCAATTACTAGCACCCTTACTTCATCCGGAAACTTAATATTAAGCTTCTTTGCCAATTCCATGAGTTCAGGAATACCGACATAATGCGGAGAAAGGATATGTTGTTTTAATAAGTCTTCTTTTGATAGCTCTTTGATTGAAATTTCAGCCCGACTGCTTGCTGGAATTGTATCAAGGACCAGCACTTTTCTGTATCCCTCAAGTATATCCATGAGAGAAAATCCGGCAGAAGAGACTTCAAAAATGTCAATATCACTGCCGAACTCCTTTTTCAATTCCCGGGCAGCTATCAAACCTGCAGCATCATCGCCCATGATATCATTTCCAAGCGCCAGTATAAGTATTCGGTTTGGATTGTTCATCTGGAAATTTTCTCTATTAAATTTTTATTATTGTCCCAGATACTAATTACTATCGGGACATTACCGGGTAACGAATGTGTTGCACACGCATTACACGGGTCGTATGCTCTGAACGCCATTTCTATCATATTTAATAAACCGTTGCTTGCCTTGCCTTCATGTATCAGTCCACGTGCTGCTTTATCTACGCTCATTGCAATTCGTGCTGAATTGTTTTGTGTTGCTACAATTAAATTAACCTTACCTATAATTCCCTTTTCATCAGTCTGGTAATGATGTATCAAAGTTCCTCTTGGTGCCTCAACAACACCGATACCAACCTGTGGCTCTTGTGTTGGTATTATCCTGATATTATCACTTGTAATTTCAGCATCATTAACAAGCTCTGTTATACGTTCTGCTGCATAAATCATTTCAATTACTCTTGCCCAGTGATTTGCAAGAGTATGATGAACCGGCTTTCCGCCAAGTGTCTTAAAATATTCTTCATATGCTTTCTGCGCTTCAGGTGTTGCCATTGAATCGGCGGCATTTAATCTTGCAAGCGGGGCAACCGAATAAACGCTGGTATCATTACCATCGGTAAAGCCTTTCCATCCAAGAGGTTTAAGATAGCAGAATTTTACGTAGCTCCATGGTTCTACATGTTCGGCTATATATTCAAGATATTTATCTGCTGGGAATTTTGCAAATTCTTTGCCTTTAGGATCAACAACCCGGATTTTTCCATCATAGAAATTCACATTATTATTTTCATCAACAAGCCCCATATAATATGTTCTGTGAGTATACGTATCTGAAGTTATCATTTTCAGATAGTCGTC
>DASXTZ010000405.1:0-4739 GCA_036505135.1 Ignavibacteria bacterium | reverse complement strand
TATCTTAGGTATTTGTTTTTTTACCTGGCCTGCATATTGCTGGTTTGTGATTACATATACTCTATCGAGTGGTACAATATCTTTCAGTCTTTTTATGGTTTGCTGAAGCATAGTATTGGCAGAATCAGCAAACGGGAGAAATTGTTTGGGAAGCTTTGAAGTGCCATATGGCCAGAATCTTGCGCCTACGCCGCCAGCCATTATTATTGCATAAGATTTCATTTATATACAGCCCGACCTTTCCTAAGAATCTGCAAATATTTTTACGGGGTTATTAAGATGCTGAACCAGTACATTAAAGTCATCAGGTTTCCGGTTTGTAAGCAGCATTTTAAATGTGAATATTACATACTTTACAATTTGCTGAATTTCCGGCTCCAGCAAATCCATACGGTAGTCTTTCAAATATTTCAGGAACACATAAGTAACCTCAGCAAGCTTCAGAACATCGTTTAGCTTTATATTTGAAGCTATTTTTGCAATTAATCTCAAAGCATGATTAAGCTCATTAATTTTTTCAAGAGCTTCAAACCTGCTATACTCTCCTTTGAATCCGCTTATACTTAAAAAACTCTTCTCAAACTCCTTAACAATATATTTGAGCTTAAACAAGGCAGAATCAGCATTAATTTGTTGAGGTTTAATTATATCAGGTTCTTCTTCAATTTCCAGAATCTGTTCCGGTTCAGGTGCTTTCTCAATTTCATCAACAATTTTTTCTCTTACCGGCTCCTCTTCGAAGGTTTTCTCGTCCGTGCCCCTTAGCTGTTTCTTAAGTTTTTCCAGTTTATCTACAATAACGTCATAATTAAGATAATCTTCACCTTTTATAAGGCTGTTCACCAGAGCAAGCGCTGAATCAAAAAGCTTTATTTTTTCACTCTCAATTATTTCCGGATTGCTGATAGCTTTTGTAAAATAAAGGTTCATTGTTAGAAAAACATCTGCTATAAGGTCAAACATCAATTGCCTGGAAAGATTTGAAAGCTCGCTTGTTATTTCTATTATTTCGGTAAGGCTTTGAAGCGTTTTTTCAGAAAGTTTTTCACTGGCAATTTTTTTACACTGTTTGTCAACAGTTGCAAAAAGTTTTTCAAGTATCTTTACCTCTTCAAAAAATTTAGTCTCAAATGCATAATATGCTTCATTGGTAACAGATTCTTCTTTAACCTGTCCTTCTGCAATCTCCGACGAAGAGGGCTTTTTGACGATAATCTCAATTTCTCCGGGAGCGTCTTCATGGAGAGGCTCAGACTCTTCGCTTTTTGCTATTTCATCTGATTCATCTTCAATTATTTTGTCTTCATTTTCTTCAATCGTTTCCATCTCCGGTTCAGCTGTTTCAGTATCGGGTTCTTCGGGAATTTCTTCTTTAATATTTATCACTTCTTCCGGCTTATCCTCAGTGATAGTTTCTTCCTCAGCTTCTGGTTGATTATCCGGCGAATCCGTTTTTTCAATTGTCTCGCTTATACTTTCAAGCTCAAAAACTTCACCTTCTGCAGAATCATCATAATTTTCAATCAAAGTCATTCCGCCCTTCTGATCCTCAGGGGCAAGCTCCTCTAACTGTGTATCCTCATCCGTCCCTGAGATCTTCTCATCGGATATATCAATTTTTATACGATCCTCTTCAGTAATTTCCTGCTCTGTTACCCTTTCTGCTATTTCTATTTTTTCTTCGAATTTGTGCGACCTGTAATCAAGAATATTTTGGATTATTTTTTTAAGATTGCGAAGGTCGTACTCAAAATTATCTTTCAGGTTGAATATTGATACGTGGGACTTATCGATTTTATCAGAAATGTAAAGCAGGTATTTAAATAATGATTCCAGACCGGCTGTTTTACCTACAAGGTAAGTTAGCTTTACTATGTCATCAACGGATATTATTTTATCAGCAATGTTCCTTAGCCATAGGTCGTCCTTAAAGTTTCCGTTACCTTCATAAATCGCTTTAAAAAGAAGATAGTTGATATAATCCTTTTTAAATTTCATCGGATAAATTTAAAGAATTAACCAATGAGAAAAAACGCATATTTAAAACTGTTCATTTATTAAAGGATCCAGATTTATTATCCGTTCAAATATACTCTTTCAACCCTATCTGCAACGGAGCAGAGAATTTCATAGGGAATTGTGCCGCACATTTTTGCAAGCTTATCGGCGCCAATGCTGTAGTTGTTTTCGTGGCCCATGAGAAGTACATCATCACCTATTTTGATGTAATACTGGGAACCGAGCTCAATCATAATCCAGTCCATGGTAATAGCGCCAACCTGCCGATAAAATTTTTTATTTATCAAAACCTTTGTTTTGTTCGAAAGGAGCCTCCAGTATCCGTCGCCGTATCCCACCGGCACCGATGCAATAAACTCGGGCTTTTTGGTGAAGTATTTTCTGCCGTAAGAAATGCTTTGGTGTGCGTCAACCTTTTTTATAAAGGTAACCTTTGATTTAAAATTCATTATCGGCTTTAAATTTAGCCTGTTTTTTACTTCACCGGATGGATAATAACCGTATAGCAGCAGCCCGGGCCGAACCATGTTAAAATATGATTCCTTAATATCAAGCACTGCGCCGCTGTTTGCAGCATGGATAATCGGAAATTCAACGCCTTCACGCTTTAGGGAAGTTAACAAGTCGTAAAATCTTCCCAGCTGCTCGTAAGCGAAAGCCTTGCTCCTTGCCTCCGAATTAGCGAAATGCGTGTATATTCCTTCAACTTCGATATGTTTTAATGAACATACCTGGAGAACATTTTTAACGGCGCGTTTATGGTCAAAGCCCAGTCTCCGCATACCGGTGTCGATCTTTATATGAACCTTGAACCTGTTTTTGAACTTTCTGCTGTAATCATCAAGGAATTTTGCAGTATCAAGCGAGGCAACAGTTGCTGTAAGATTATGTTCGTGTAAAATTTTAACATATTTTGCAGGGTCAAGCTTTGAATGGATAAGTGTGCCAAATACTAGTATGGGGGCTTTGGGAATTAACTCTCTTAACCTGATAGCTTCATCGTAATTAGCAACACCAAGAAAATCCAGCCCGAGGTCAATGAGTTTTTTGCTGACCTCTTCGATACCATGCCCATAAGCATTTGCTTTAACAACCCCGCATATTTTAATTTTCTTTCGCGGATTCTCTTTATGAATATGGCGTCTTATCTGTTGAACATTAAATGCCAGCTTCGAAAAATCTATTTCAGCCCGGGTTGGATTCAATCGGCTTACAGTCCCGGCTTGGTTAACTTCATCAAATCCAAAACTTTGTTCAATTCTTTCTCAGGCATAATGTTTTTCTCCCTGATTACATCCATTATTGACCTGTGCGTTTTCATTGCTTCTTTGGCAATTTCTGCTGCCTTTAAATATCCGATTATCGGATTTAATGCAGTTACAATGCTGATAGATTTTTCCGCGTATTCGCGGCATTTCTTTTCATCGGCAATAATACCCCTCACGCATTTTTCATCGAATACTTTGAGCGCGTTCTTTAAAATTTCAATCATCCAGACAATATTGAATATCATTACAGGCATCATAACGTTCAGCTCAAGCTGGCCTGCCTGTGAGCACATCATTATAGTGTGATGATTACCCATCACCTGATATAAAACCTGATTCATCATCTCTGCCATTGAAGGATTTACCTTCCCGGGCATAATAGAAGAACCCGGCTGAACGGCAGGCAAAATAATTTCCGCAAATCCCGTTGTTGGGCCGGAAGAAAGCAGCCTCAGGTCATTTGTAATCTTAGTCATATCCACAGCAAAATTGTTAATTGCCGAGGAAAGCTCCATGAACGGAAGCATGCTTTGCATAGCTTCAAAATAATTATTTGCAGGCCTTAAATTTAACCCCGATACTTTAGAAAGATTTTTTACCATTAAATCGCGGAATTTTACATGCGTATTTAAGCCGGTGCCAACTGCAGTGCCGCCTATGCCAAGCTCGCTTAAATGTTTTACTGTTGATTCAATAAGCTCATAATGCTTTCTTACTATTTCTGCGTAACCGGAAAATTCCTGTCCCAGTGTAATCGGAGCCGCATCCTGCAAATGAGTTCTTCCTGATTTAATTACTTTTGAAAATTCAATAGTTTTCTTATCGAGTGTCTTTTGAAACTGCTTTATAACCGGATACAGTTTTTTAAGCATCAGCAGTGAAGCAAGCCTCATAGCAGTGGGGAAGGTATCATTTGTCGATTGCGCCATGTTCACATGGTCATTCGGGCTTACAACTTTGTGGTCGCCTCTTACTCCCCCCAGAAGCTCTATAGCGCGGTTTGCAAGAACTTCATTCGTGTTCATATTATGCGACGTCCCTGCCCCTGCCTGGTATACATCTACAACAAAATGTTCACGGTGTTTTCCCGAAAGCACCTCGTCTGCAGCTTTTATTATTGCATCGGCTATTTTTTTATCAAGAATGCCAAGGGAAGCGTTTGTCATTGCTGCAGCTTTCTTTATATATACATATGAATCTATCATAACCGGATGTGCCTTCCACCCGCTTATTGGGAAATTATTAACAGCCCGCATTGTCTGAACACCGTAATATGCCCCGGCAGGGAGTTCAATTTCACCTAATGAATCCTTTTCAATTCGTGTTTTTATGCTTTTATTGCTTGTTTTCATTAAATATTCGTCCTTTCGTCCATTTATTACCTCACACTAATGCCATTTGGGCGGTTTTTACCCACTCTCCTTAAGGAGAGGGGACTGGGGGTGAGGTTAA
>DASXTZ010000404.1:0-2937 GCA_036505135.1 Ignavibacteria bacterium | reverse complement strand
ATAGCTTCCGTCAAGAATGTTTGCACCTTCTATTATAACTCCTCTTATATAATTAACCGTTGCGCCTGTCGATGGGGGAGCCCATGGTGTCCAACCACTGCTTGGAGAAGGGCCTATAGAGAAAAAGTTTGAAAAATCCCTTAAATATATTTTATTGCCCTGCGCATCAAGTAAGCTCCTTATGTGCCTTGCTGTATTTGGGCTTTGCGGACCTATTGTAACATTATTGATCTGAACATACATGCCTTCATACTTTTCAGCCGTTAAAAATTTTACATTTCCCGCAGAATCAAAATCAGAAACGTTTACAGTCACCGTTGGAGGCCGCTTCTTTATAGTAGGTAAAATTTGTATAAGGCTTAATGTATCAAGCTTAAGCTGGGTTGTAGTATTTGGGGTATTGTTAAGTGAAAATTCCTGGACTATGCCTTTCAAGGTAACTTTCATACCGGAATCAAGGTTAGATATGCCAGTGTTTGATATGCTATCGGCCTGCCTGACCGTTATTCCGCTCCAAATTACATTTGTTGTATCCTGGATATATATAGTTCTTGAGTTGGTTGCCCTTAACAGAACTCTAAAATCATTTCCTGATGCATTTACTACTGCCGGAGCAACCACTCTGCCGGTTACTGTAACCGTATCACCAAGATGCAATGATTTATCATGTCCTATAGCAAGCGAATCAGTTGGAACGGTCTGTATGAACATAATTGTAGTATTATAAACCACCAGATAAAACCCGATGCTTAACAATACTGCGGGTACTAAATACTGTAATAATTTTTTCATAGCTGTATAATTTTAATTATTATTATAAACCTTTTTTTTAAAATAATTCCCCTCTCAAGAGCGGAATTATTATCGGCGTCACTTTATCACTAAAAACTTCCCCTTTTTAATAAACCCTGATTTCTGGTTCTTCACTGTAAATAAATATAATCCTGTTGCTATTGCCTGGTCATTATTTGATATCATATCCCATGCGTGCTCTCCCCCGGAAAGTATTTGCGTGCCGTCTGCAAACGTTTTGAACCATTGAATGTCGCTTCCGTTATAATTTTTCGCATCGTGGTTGAACTTATCAACAACGTCACCTGCTATAGTATAAATTGTGATCTCGCAATGTTCGGGAAGATTAAAAAAATATACTTTTCTTTCTCTTTCCTGCTGGCCATCCCACATTGCGCTTCCATAATATGGGTTGGGATAAATTCCGATCGGGGTCGATTCATCATCGGTAAAAGCTGCACCGGGAATTATCCTGAATGAATTTGCAAGCAGGCTGCTTTCCAATGATTCAAGGTCATTTGTAGAATCGCCCTCATCGTACGCAGTAACAGCATAAACATACTGCCATCCATTAAGCTGATTATTAAACTCGAACTTATACCAGTATTGGTTTGTATCGTTTGGAAAATTCTTAGGCTGGCTTAGCTTTATATAATTAAACCCTGTGTTATTACCAATATTATTTATACTGTCAAAATCTCCCGTTAATACAAATGATGATAACAATGATTTCGAAGGGTCTACATCAGCTCCTGCGTTTGTTCTGTATATTCTGTAGCCTTCAAAATCCTGAAACAAAGTTATCGGGTCAATGCTTCTTTCAGCATTTGCCGCCCAGTATAGCGTAACTTTTCTGTTTTCATTTATTACTTTTGTAATAGGTGAGTTTGGGGGCGAGGGAAGCAAGTACCTATCAAGTATTCCATCACCATCAATATCTTCACCCGGGTCAAGCCTTCCGTTGCCGTTTTTATCTTCACCATTATAAGCTTTCTGGCACCAATCGGCATGACTATGCAGTTCTGCACGCTGATAAGTTGAATCCCATGACTGCGGATCATTACCCGATTTCTTAGCGCAAATTACTCCGAAAACCACTTCAAGTGTATCAAGATAGTTTAATCTTGCATATGGTCCGCCTGAAACAAGTATGGAACGGTTAGAAGGCTGTTTTAACTGCGAAAGAATGGTTGGGTTAACCTTTGTCCCGGAATTAAAGTACCCGTTTAACTTAGTATACCTTCCAAGCAGTAACCCGTTCTCATCGGTTTGGGGTGCAAAATATGTCGGGTCAACTGTATTTCTGAATTGCCATGATACAAAATTTCTTTTGACGGGTATTGTATCGCCTGATGTTCTTCCCCAGGGTGTTGAGCCGAGAAATTTAATTCCGATGTAGCTGTTTGTAAACCCTACATCACCGTTTGAATCAAATTCATAGCCCATATTAAAAGTGCTGTCCCACCCATTTCCTCCTCGAGTATAAAAAGATGAGCCACCGGGGCGCGTTATTTGTGTATTCCTTACGACAAGGTCATTCCACATGCCTACAAAAATACTATCTATAGGGGAGTTATCACCTCTATATCCAATATTAATAATTCTGTAACGTATTATCACAAAGAAATCTGCGTAAGGATAATTCCAGCAGTATGATTGTTGAATTACTTTTAGTCCTAAAGGGTTATGATTAACTATTAATTGTCCATTAACCGTTGTGTTCGTATCGATGTATTCGCAAATAAAATCCTGATGTGAAATTGCATCAAGGCTGTAATAAGGTGAAGAGTTTAGAGAAGATTTAATTGTTATAGTTTGTCCGGCTGCATTTGTGTATTCAAATCCTTCGCCCCTGTTTGAAACCGATGCATCTATGGCTCCGGTAGATACCCGCACGACTCCGTTTTTAATTCCTCCAAACCACAAGCCGCCGTCAAAAAGATGCTCGATTCCTGAGCCCCTTGGGTATTCACATGAGGGCTGCCCGGGCCACAATGTAAAACCGTGTCCTATGGTTCCGAAATTGGTTATTGTTAAGCCAATGTTTCCAACGTTTGTAAATTTTGAGACGTCATCATCTGCAAGGG
Source organism: Ignavibacteria bacterium (assembly GCA_036505135.1). Classification (GTDB taxonomy): domain Bacteria; phylum Bacteroidota; class Ignavibacteria; order Tepidaquicellales; family OLB5; genus DASXTZ01. Next base: position 58 of record DASXTZ010000404.1, on the reverse strand, counting down.
ACAAAGGAGCAGATAATAGTATGACTATTATAATTAAGGAAAATAAATATTTAACAAC
>DASXTZ010000403.1:0-6837 GCA_036505135.1 Ignavibacteria bacterium | reverse complement strand
TGTTCCTTTTGTATTTTTGGTTCACTCAGTTGATAGCTTCAAGCTTGCACAAAAAATAAATATCGAAGCTGCGAAAATTAACAAAACCGTAAAATGCCTTGTGCAGGTGAATACTTCGGGTGAAGGGCAGAAATCAGGCTGTGCGGTGAAAGATACATTTAAGCTTGTTAAAGAAATTTCGACTTTAGAAAATGTTAAGATAAAAGGACTTATGACAATAGGGAAATTTATTGATGATTACAGGAATGAAGAGCAAAGAAATATCGTACGGGAAAATTTCAGGATATTAAAAGGATTATTTGAGGACATTAAAGCAGCGGAAATTCCTAACACTGATATGAAGTATCTTTCGATGGGGATGACATCTGATTATGATCTAGCTATAGAAGAAGGCTCAAACATGTTAAGAATAGGAACAGCAATATTTGGTGCTAGGCATGATTCTTAATTTCTTTAAAGTCGCGAAGAATTTCATATAAAGAAGTAACACTCATGGCCCGTTTAAAGGCATGGGGTAAAGCAAGTAGAGGGGAGCAAATAAAATGAAAATTTCAGCAATCGACATTAAAAAACAAGAATTCAAAAAGTCAATGCGTGGTTATGACGTAGGCGAGGTTGAGGCATATCTTGATACTGTTGCAAACCAGTTTGAAAGCCTGTGGCGCGAAAATGAATTAGTTAAAGAGCAGATTGCAAAGCTTGAAGAAGAGAAAAAAGGATTGACTGACGAAATTAATGTTTACAGGGAAAATGAAAAGACATTCCAGAAGGCAATTGTGAAATCGCAGGATATGGCTGAAGAAGTTCTGGAAAATGCTAAAAAGCGGGCGGAGCTGATCATAAAAGAATCAGAAATACTGGCAACTAAAACCAGAATTGCAGCGCAGGAAGATTTTGTTAATCTTAAACAGGAGCTTGAAGAGCTAAGGACGCGAAACGAGAGTATTATCGATGAAATTAAGAACTTTCTGGTGGAAAAGCTCAATTCAATTGAAGAATATACACGCAACCGAAAAATTTTGCGTTTGGAAGCTTCAGTTACGCCGCTAAAAGAAGTTAAAGAAGAAGCTCCGCCGAACCAGTTCAACATGAACGTCGGTATGGACGATTCAAATGGATAGATTTTAAAAGCGAATGCCTGATAGAAGAGCTGTTAATGATACTATAAGTTTTATACGAGGATTAATTACAGATTCTTTACCCAATATCGGCATAATACTTGGTACCGGGCTTGGCGGACTTGTAAAAGATATACATATAACTCATAAAATAGATTATAAAGATATCCCTCACTTTCCTGTTTCAACTGTAGAATCGCATCACGGTTATTTAATATTTGGCACCATTGCCGGAAAAAATTGTGTTATAATGCAGGGCAGGTTCCATTTTTATGAAGGTTATTTGCATGATGATATAACTTATCCGGTTCAGGTAATGGCTGCTTTAGGATTAAAAAATTTAATTATTTCTAATGCTTGCGGCGGACTAAATCCCATTTTTCACAAAGCTGATTTAATGATAATGAGGGACCATATTAATTTTCATTTTACTACTCCTTTTCGGGGAAACGGTTATCATAGATACTGTAACCGGCATCCATATGACCGGGACCTTATTAATCTTGCTGAAGGGGTTGCGCTTGAAAATGAAATAAAAATTCAGAAAGGCGTTTATCTTTCTTTGCACGGGCCGCATCTTGAAACCAGAGCTGAATACCACATGGTGAGAAAATTAGGTGCTGATGCTGTTGGCATGTCTACAATACCTGAAGCTCTACAGGCTGTAAATCATAATATGAAAGTTATCGGCCTATCCATTATTACTGATATGGGATTGCCAGATATTTTAAAGCCGGCAGCTTTACATGAAATCCTTGAAACAGCTGCTGAAGCTGAACCCAATCTCACATTATTGACAGAAAAAATAATAGAAAAAATGATTGTTTAGTAATTATCTGTTGAACCAATTAACTATATTAGCTGAATGACAGAACAAAAGAAAAAAATTTTCGAATCAGCAAATTTCCTGAAAGGAAAAAATCCTTTCAAAAAAATTTCCCCCTTTGCAATTGTTACTTATTATAATCCTTCATTTATTAAGGCTTTTAAAATTGTTAAGCGGGTTAGCTACAAAGATATTCCACCTCCTTTTTCAAGCGGAAATGAAAAATTAAACGGTGACGTTCTTTTTGCCGCTCACAAGAATAAAAATCTTATTATTCTAAATGGCCATGTAAATTATTATGATGGTTATGATATGAACGATGCAGCACATTATATTTATGTTCTGCAGGCTTTGGGAGTGGCAAAAATATTATTTATAGATGAGGTTGGGCATCTTAATCCGCGCTTTAAAGCTGGCAGTGTTGCTTTAATTTACGACCATATTAATTTGATGGGCAATAATCCGTTAATTGGTGAAAATGATAATTCAATTGGCCCAAGATTTCCTGATATGAGCAATGCTTATGACGAAAAATGGACGGCCGATATTGAGAAATTCTTAATTGATAAGAAATTCAGATTTTATCCTTCCGTTTATATTGGTGTAACGGGACCTGAAACTGAAACGGAAGCTGAATGCAGGTTATACAGGGAAATTGGTGCTGATGTGCTTGGTTATTGTTTAGTACCTGAAAATATTGCGGCTGTTCATGCGGGATTAAGCTGCGCAGCTTTTGGAATTATCAGCAGGGAACTTGTTGCCGATAGGCTTGTTGAAATTAGTGAAGAAGAAAAATTATCTAACAGGCAAAAAGCAGAAAAATCTTTTGCTTCGATTTTAGCAGAACTGGTAAGTTCGATTAAATAATAATTGCAATCATTAGGAAAATATTTAATTGTATTTGGTATTATAATAATTATCGCGGGTTTAATATTAATGTTTTTCCCTAAGCTTAATTTTTTCGGTAAGCTGCCGGGAGATATAGAAATTAAACGGGATAATTTCACAATTTACTTTCCGATTGTTACAAGTGTATTATTAAGTGTATTATTAACCCTTCTTTTCTGGATAATAAGTTATTTCTCAAGAAAATAAATCAATAGTTGTCATTCTGAGCATAGCGAAGAATCTCATCAATAGAAATTTCACCTTCAACAACCAAAGGATTTTAACTAACAGTTCAATATGGGCAAATTAGCGGAGCTATTAAATTCTAAGGTGACAATTATTCTTGACGGAGCGATGGGGACTGAGCTTCAGAACCGCGGTTGTAATATTTCTCTTCCGCTGTGGAGTGCAAATCCTCTTATCGAAAGGCCCGATGTTGTCCGGCATATTCACATTGATTATATCGATTGCGGTGCGGATATAATTACCGCCAACACGTTCAGAACGCAGAGAAGGACATTTGAAAAAGCAGGGTTTCGGCTTAAAGATTTAGATTTTGCACAAACCGCCAAAGCGCTTACCAAAACTGCCGTTGACCTGGCTCAGGATGCAATTATGATCGCAGCTGATGAGGGAAAGGTTCTTGTTGCAGGCTGTATTTCACCGCTTGAAGATTGCTACTCGCCCGAACTTGTCCCCGATATGGATACTCTGTGTACTGAACACTTTGAGCACATCCAAAATCTTGTTGAATCAGGCGTTGATTTTCTATTAGCCGAAACAATGATAAGCTTAAGAGAAATTTCTGCTGTTGTGAACCAGATACATAAATTTGATATTGATTACGCGCTCAGCTTTACCCCAAAGAGTGAAAAAGAATTATTATCGGGTGAACAAATCAGCGATGTTATCAAAGTAATTGAAAAATATTCTCCCCAGGCTATCATGATTAACTGCATTCATCCTTCTATGGTAGAGCCTGTTTTGAGAAATCTTAAATCATTAACACAAATTCCAACAGGGGCATATGCAAATATTGGCAATCCACTGGAGAAAGTAACAGGTTCGTTAGGGCGAAACGTTACTGCTGATGAGTATTTTAACTACGCAAAGAAATGGAAACAGCTTGGGGTGAAAATAATAGGCGGCTGCTGCGGAACAAGTCCTTTATACATAATGAAGTTGAGAAGCTTGAAATAAGCCTTGATTAAAAAAAACGAAATCCTAAACAATATCGAAATTCGGATTTAGAATTTTTAATTTGAGATTTGTACTTTTATTTTTTATAAAAACTGTCAATCAAATCCTTATATCTATCCTCAATTACTTTTCTTTTGAGCTTTAATGTTGGAGTCAGCTCACCGCTTTCAATCGTAAATGGTCTATCAAGAAGTGCAAATTTCCTTACTCTTTCATATTTTGCTAAAGGTCGCTGGAGCACATCTATTTCGGACTCGTAAAAATTTAAGATTATATCGCTTTGAGTAAGCTCACGTATTTCATTTGACTTTATATTAAGCTTAGCAGCTAGTTCTTTTAGTTTTTCAAACTCCGGAACTATCAAAGCGCTTACAAAATGGCGCTCATCGCTTGCAAAAGCTATGACCTGGTCAATATATTCGGAGCCTGTTAAGGTATCTTCAATGTGAGTTAATGAAATATATTTCCCGCCTGCTGTTTTTATTAAGGATTTTTTACGGTCGGTAATTATTAAGTAACCGTTTTTATCAAATTCACCTATATCACCTGTGTGAAGCCAGCCATTTACTATCATTTCATTAGTGTCGGTTTGATTATGGTAATAACCTAACATGACGTTATCACCTTTAACGAGAATTTCTCCGTCAGGGGCTAATTTTACTTTCACCCCTTCAAGGGGCAGCCCTACAGTGCCGAAAATATTCTTTGCCTCCCTGTTAACTGAAATAACAGGTGAGGCTTCGGTCATGCCGTACCCCTGCAATATTGTTATTCCGATTGAATCAAAAAATTCCGCCGTTTCCTTTTTTAATGCTGAGCCCCCCGAGATCATGAATCTTATCTTACCGCCCGTTCTTTCTCTGATTTCCTTAAACACTTTTTTATCAGCACCCTTCCAGAACAGGTTCTTTTTATTTTCTCTGTATTTCATTCCAATAGCAAGGGCGCGTTTGGCAAAAAATTTCTTCATGCCTTTTAATGATTCGATATTTTTCAGAATTCTTGTTTGTATTCGCGTAAACAAAAGAGGAACAGTTAGCAGGATCGTTGGCTTTACCTCGGCCATTTGTGTTTGCAGTGTTTCGATACTTTGAGCGTAAAAGATTTGCGAGCCTGCAACCAGCGGTACATAGTATCCTGCAGTCCGCTCATAAGTATGAGCCAAAGGGAGAAAAGAAAGGAACTTATCGGTTTCGTCTGCATGAAATGAGTTTAAACATTGTATTGCATTCGAAATTATATTTTTATGTGATAAGCAAACTCCTTTAGGATTGCCTGTTGTCCCTGAGGTGTATATTATGGTCAGGATATCGTCCGGTTTATGTTTGTTTATACATGAGGTGAAGTATTCATCTGCTTTTATTTCATTGTAAGGCTCGTGTTCATGAATAAGCTCACCGTAGATAAGCTCTTCAAAGCTTATAATATATTCAGGCTCATTATCAAGCTTATTAAATGATATTATCTTCTGCAGCTTAGGAAGCTCATTAAAAACTGCTGAAACTTTTTCAGCCATCAGCTTTGAAGATACAAAACAGAGCCTCGATTCTGAATGCTCAAGTATAAACTTTATCTGGCTTGATGTCATTGTTGTATAAATAGGGACAGTAATAATTTGGTTTGAAATGCATGCAAAATCAGCAACAACCCATTCGAATCTCGTTTCCGAAAGTATTGCGGCTTTATCGCCCGGTTGTAGCTTAAGTTTCTCCATTGCCTTTGCAGTATGATAAACCAGCTCCTTTAATTTTAATCCGGTAAGGTTTGCATAGCCATCCTTCTCCTTCCAGTTTATCACCGGAGCTGAATTATATCTTTTAGCCACATCTAAAAACAGGTCGGAAAAATTTTGATAACTTTTCATTTAAATTGATTTTTACAGGCTAACAAACTTACTAATAAATTTTATTGAAAGTAATTCCCCCGTCAGAACTTCCGGCGCTTCGGAAGTTTATGTCCGGCAATTGATTAATTCTAAATAATATTCTATGTTGCTGTATGAAAAAAATATTACTGCTTCTCTTTGTTATAACAGCAATATTGGAGTCCCAGGTTGTGAATATCGAGTCAAAAAGGATGAGGTCAGATACAGTTGGCTGGCTTGGTTCTGCTGAGGGAAATTTTCAGCTCGCAAAAAATGTGGAAACAATATTCGATCTTGGCGGAAAACTCCATTTTCAGTTTAAACAAAAAAATTATCTCTGGCTGTTTCTAAATGAATACAGGTTAATAAAGGGAGGGGATAATAAGTTTGTTAACTCTGCTTTCGCGCACATCCGTTATAATCATAAAATTACAAAAGAGCTTCTGCGCTGGGAAATTTTCACGCAGGTTCAGTATAACGGCGTGCTCGATATAGGCTTAAGGTGGCTTGCCGGAACAGGCCCCAGGATAAAAATATATGATTCTGACATTTTCAGATTATATGTGGCTTCGCTCTATATGTATGAGTATGAAGAAAACACCGAAAAGACAATTTTCCTTAGGAATCACAGAATGAGCAGTTATATAACCTTTACCATCGATTTGGGCAGAGCTGAGTTCATCAATACAAGTTATTACCAGCCAAACCTTAGAGATTTTGACGATGATTACAGGGTGCAATCACAAACCGATCTCTTAATAGATATTACAGAAAATTTAAAGTTTAAAACGGGGTTTACCTACAGATATGATTCTAATCCCTTTCCTGATATACCAAAAACGACATATTCATTAAGCAATGGACTGGTTTTCGAATTTTAACTTAATTAATAACTATTTGATTATACCGTGAAATAGTTAATATAATCATGTACTTTTGTA
>DASXTZ010000402.1:0-2249 GCA_036505135.1 Ignavibacteria bacterium | reverse complement strand
TTATCCTGAGAGTTTTCCACTCCGCCGGGTGAAAGGGAGTTGACTCTCACTCCCTTTTTCCCCCAATACGAGGCAAGGAATTTAGTAAACATAATTACCGCACCCTTTGTTGCAGAATAGATCGGTGATTTATAAAATGCCTGTGTGCCGTCAGGTTTTTGGTATAAAGACTGATCCGGTGCAACAATCCCATATGTAGATGCAACATTAATTATGCTGCCCTTTCCTTGCTCTGCCATAACCGCACCCAATATTTGAGAACATAGAAAAATTCCTGTTACATTTACATTAAATGATCTATTCCATAACTCAACAGGATAATTTTCGAATTTCGAAAGCTCAGTTTCTTCCTTTGGATTTTCAAACATATCATTTATGGCAGCATTATTAACAAGTACATCAATATGACCGAACTCTTCAAGACAGAAGTTTTTTAACTCCTGGATGGAATTTTTATCAGTTACATCAAGTTCAAAGCCATATGACATATTGGGAAGGCACTCTGCAATCTTATCACATGATGACTTAATAAGGTCAGCAGCAACAACGTTTGCTCCTGCCTCCGCTAAGGCCTTGCAATGTTCTTTTCCAAGCAGACCAGCCGCTCCTGTCACTATCGTCACTTTATTTTGCAATGAAAATAAATTATTCAAATTCAGTAAATCCGTTTCTTTTTTCTTTTTATGTTTCTCGTTTCACGTTTAACGTATTTAAACCGCTTTCTTAGGCTTCATATTAAAATTACTTGTCTTTCTGAATACAGGTTCCACAGGTTCACCTCTTAAATACTTTCTTACGTTGCCTTCATCAACTGCTTTTTTAAGAATGGGTAATGAATCCCTATATGCGTCAAGAGTATACTGCACGTCTTCATTGCTATGCGAAAAACACATATTATGAAAACCTCCCCAAAGAATGCCGCGCTTAATCATTTCCTGCTGAAGCAATGATTTCATTTCAAGCGGGTTTCCGGCTTTTGCGTCGAAGGTTACAATTGATCTCCAGTTATAACCCGTGCATTTTGTATATTCCATATCAAAATATTCTGCAAGTCCGTTATATCCGTCTTTTAATTTCGTTCCCTGTTCCGCAAGATGGCTAATGACATCTTTTTCTTTCATTTCCTGTATGGTTGCTTTGGCAGCAGCAAGTGAAAGTGCTTCACCTCCAAAAGTTGTGTAGAAGAAAACATCTTTTTCTATGAGTGACATAATCCTGCTCCTGCCTGCCAGAATAGATATAGGCATACCATTGGCAACAGCTTTTGAAAAGCAAGCAAGGTCTGCTTTTACACCGAAATATTCCTGAGCTCCTCCTATATTTACCCGGAAGCCTGTCCACATCTCATCAAATATTAACAGCGTTCCATTATTATCACAGATTTCACGCAGTTTATGAAGAAAGTTTTCCTTTGGTCCTTCGAAAACTACAGGCTCAAGAATAATACATGCAGTATCATTATCAATCGAATCAATCACGGAATTTATATCATTATAATTGAACGTGAATGTCATATCCTGGATAGCTTGTGGAATTCCATTATTCCTATCAGTTACAGCAATATACCAGTCATGCCATCCGTGGTAGCCGCAGCAAAGAACTTTATTTCGCCCCGTGAATGCTCTTGCAAGACGTACTGCAGCAGAGGTTACATCGCAGCCGGTTTTGCTGTATCTCACCGATTCTGCATTTGGTATTATTTCATGCAGCATTTCTGCAACTTCAACCTCAAGGGGGTGCATCTGCGAAAATGTTATGCCGCTTTCAAGCTGCTCTTTTATAGCATCATCAATTCTACCATAACAATACCCAAGTGATATTGGCCCGATGCCCATGTTATAATCTATGTATTCATTTCCGTCCACATCCCAAACATGCGAGCCTTTTCCTTTTGCAAGGTATTTAGGTGCAACGCCTTTTACATACTGACCCGGTCCTTTGGCGAGTGTTTGTGTAAAAGCGGGAATTAATCCTGCTGCTCTGGCATACAGCTTGTCAGATTCAGTTATTTCTGGATAATTTTCATTGAACTTAACCGTGTTCGGCATAATTTTCTCCTTATATCAAACTCTTTACGTTTATAATTTCTGTTTTTCTTGTCTCCCATTGTGCTAAAATAGTCTCGGCAATTTGCGGACCGCTAAAGCCTTCGTATTTTAATACATCCTGAAGCAATGCAGGCTTAAACCACTTGTTGTTTAATGCTATCGGCAAAACATTTGCAATAACACTTTCTTTTAAGAAAAGCT
>DASXTZ010000401.1:0-2790 GCA_036505135.1 Ignavibacteria bacterium | reverse complement strand
AACTTAGGTGTAAGGTTATAAGAATTGATTGTGACAGCTCAGGAATTTTTACACGAAACCCCGAACCATTACCCGAAAACCTTAAACGAACATGCAGGGCTGTCATTAAAAATAAAGCCGATCTTGGTATTGTAGTTGACTCCGATGCTGACCGTCTTGTAATAATAACTGAAGAAGGAAAGCCCTTTGGCGAGGAAAATACTATTACAACAGCTATTAATTACGTTTTAAGAAATACCCCAGAGCAAGACAGGATTGCTGTAATAAATCTATCAACCACACGAGCTGTTGATGACGCAGTAGCAAAACTTGGAGGCAAGCTGTTTAAGGCTCCTGTTGGTGAGATAAATGTAATTAAAAAAATGAAAGAGGTTAAAGCAATAATTGGAGGAGAGGGCAGCGGAGGCGTAATATTACCAGAAGTTCACTATGGAAGGGATTCACTTGTTGGGATTGCAATTATCCTGAACGAGTTTGCTGAATTCGGCGGAAAAGTTTCGGAATACCAAAAACTGCTCCCCCAATATCATATAAAGAAAGCTAAAATTGATTTGGATAATGGCATAAATCCTGATAAAATCTTTGCATTTTTGAAGGATAAATATAAAGATTATCCCCAAAATTATGAAGACGGGCTAAGAATAGATTTTGAAAATTCATGGGTAAATTTCAGAAAATCCAATACTGAACCTATAGTCAGGATAATTACTGAAGCTAAAACCCGGAAAGAGGCAGAAACATTACAAAACAGGTTATTAAACGAAATAAATTCCGTATCAGCTTATTTATCAATTTAATTATTCCTTTATTTTAAAGAATATTTTTTGCTATTTTGTTTGTAAATTAAACTATTGTTATGTCAAAGCTATTAGAAGTAAAGAACTTAAAGACATTTTTTTATACAGATGACGGTATTGCAAAGGCTGTTGATGATATATGCTATGATGTGGACCGCGGCGAAACTCTTGGCCTTGTGGGTGAATCAGGATGCGGAAAGAGTGTATCGGCATTATCAATTATGAGGCTTATTCCCGACCCTCCCGGTAAAATCGTTGGCGGCGAAATAATGTTTAAAGATAAAGACCTTACAAAGCTTGATGAAAAAGAGATGCAGGAGATCCGCGGCAACGATATTGCAATGATATTTCAGGAGCCAATGACTTCTCTGAACCCGGTATTTACATGCGGATATCAGATCGATGAGGCTGTAATACTTCATCAGAAAGTATCAAAGGAAGAAGCTAAAAAGCGTTCAATTGAAATGTTAAGGCTGGTAGGTATTCCGGCGCCCGAACAAAGGTATAAAGATTACCCTCATCAGCTCTCAGGCGGATTAAGACAGCGCGTAATGATTGCCATGGCGTTATCATGCAATCCCGAAATTTTAATTGCTGATGAGCCAACAACTGCGCTTGATGTTACAGTGCAGGCGCAAATACTTGAGCTTATAAGGAAATTGCAGGACGAATTTGGTATGGGGATGATCATGATAACTCATGACCTTGGAGTAATTGCCGAAGTATCAAAAAGAGTTGCTGTGATGTATGCTTCAAAAATTGCGGAGTATGCTATTTCCGACGAAATCTACTATAACCCTAAACATCCCTATACACTTGGTTTGCTGAGTTCTATCCCGAAGCTGAATAAGGGAGCTGTCAGGCTTGCAACTATTGAAGGCAACGTGCCTGCAGCAACTGATTATCCCATTGGATGTCATTTCTGTACGCGCTGCAAGTATGTCGATAGTAAGATATATACGCAGGACAGCAAATGCTGGAACATTCAGCCCCCTCTTGAACAGGTTGACGGAACATCCCAGCTGCATACAGTTGCATGTCATTATTGGAAAGACATCGAAAAAAGAAGAGAACGTGAAGCCGAAAAAGTAGCAGCTGCTTAAGTTAAAAAGTAAAATATTAAAAGCCCGTTTTAAGCGGGCTTTTCTTTTTAAAAATAAACTGTAAACATTATGAAAATTTTTTTAAATTTTCCATTATTATTAATGGTGGTAGTTTGTACTTTTCATTTAAGCTGTAATAAAACAGGTGACGATTTTATTTCTAAAAAAATAGGTGATTCTACATTTGATAAATTAGCGGACGAATACGTTGCCGGCTATCTTAAATGGAGGCCTCAAAGCGGTGTAGGGCTGGGGCTGCATGAATATGATGGTAAGCTTACTGATTTTAGTTCGGGCTCAATTACTATTGAGCTTGCCAGGATTAAAAAATATAAGAAAGATCTCATGGCTTTAGATACAACCGCGCTAAGCTCTAAAGCTTTTTACGATTACAAAATACTCCTGAATGCAATAAATAAAGATATTTTTGATTTTGAAGTAGTGAATAGTTATAAAAATAATCCAATGAGCTATGCGGGAGTGTTTGATGTAAATATCTACATAAAACGAAATTTTGCACCTCTTAAAGACCGGGTAAGATCGATAATTTCAATTTTAAATGAGGCGCCCAAAGTTTATACCGATGCAAAGAAAAACCTGGCTGATTCCCTGCCCGAGCCATATATTAAAACTGCAATATTAATTGCTAAAGGCACTGCTGATTTTCTGGGCAAAGACCTGTTAATTGCATTGGAAGATATTAAAAATGATTCCTTAATGAAAGAATTTGGACCTGTTAATAAGAAAGCCATTGAAGAAATAAATAGCTATGCTATGTATCTTGAAAAAGAAAAATTACCCAAAGCTAATAAGAATTTTCCGCTAGGAAGAGAGAATTATAAGAAAATGCTTTCCGGAGAGATGGTTTATCTTGAACCGGAAAAGATATT
>DASXTZ010000400.1:0-7052 GCA_036505135.1 Ignavibacteria bacterium | reverse complement strand
ACAATATAAATAAAGATATCCGGGTTATTCCAAATTTTATTAATCTGAATATATATAAACGTATTCGGAATAAAGAGACTGAATGTTTGAAGGAAAGAATAGCCCCGCATGGTGAAAGAATAATCGTTCATACATCAAATTTCCGGCCGCTGAAAAGGGTTGATGATTGTATCCGAATATTTAAGAAGATACGCGATAAAATTCCAGCCAAACTATTGCTGATAGGTGACGGGCCTGAACGCAGCAACACTGAATATCTTGCAAAGGAGCTTGGAATCGATAGCGACATCAAGTTTTATGGCGAGCAGGAATCATTTGTTGAAATTCTATCTATAGCCGACCTTTTTTTGATGCCGTCGCAATCGGAAAGTTTTGGACTTTCTGCCCTTGAGGCAATGGCTTGCGCTGTGCCGGTTGTCTCTTCTAACGCAGGCGGCTTGCCCGAGCTAAACTTGCATGGAGATACAGGATATATTGCTGAAATTGGGGATATAGATAAAATGGCCGATTATGCCCTGCAATTACTGCAGGATGAGAAGAAATACAAGATTTTTTCCGAGAATGCTCATGAAAGGTCTGCAACTATGTTTTCTGTTGAAAAAGTCGTTCCCGAATATGAAAAATATTATGAAGAGATACTTGGAGCCAATGGACAGTAATAAAAGGTAATGTGGTTCCATATCTTTTTTATTGTTTTAGGATTTATTTTTGGAACCTTTGGCACCCTTGTTGGAGCTGGCGGCGGATTTATTCTAATGCCTGTCCTGTTGTTATTATTCCCTGATGTTAACCCCGAAGTCCTTACAAGTATTTCTCTGGCAGTTGTGTTTTTTAATGCTTCATCGGGTTCGATTGCTTATTCGAGGATGAAAAAAATAGATTATAAGTCCGGATTAATATTTGCCGCGGCTGCAGTTCCGGGCGCTGTTTTAGGCTCACTGTCAATAAAATTTATCAACAGGGATGTTTTTAACGTTATCTTCGGGCTCCTTTTAATTGCTGTTTCTGTTTACCTGTTTTTTAAACCTCAAAGAACCGTAACAAAGATTAAGGCAAACGATAAACTGCACGAAAGAAAAGTTATCGATAGTGATAACATTGAATATGTCTATTCTTTTAACGGAAAAATAGGCGTATTGTTAAGTGCTGCAATTGGTTATGTATCAAGCCTGCTGGGAATAGGGGGAGGAATAATTCATGTCCCTGCAATGGTAAATATTCTTAATTTTCCGGTTCACATTGCAACAGCAACGTCACATTTCGTACTTGCAATAATAGCCCTTGCAGGAACGGTTGCCCGCATTTTTGAAGGGTCTTTTACTAAAGAAAGCATTATACAGGTTTTATTTCTATCGGCGGGTGTAATTGCAGGAGCGCAGCTTGGAGCACGATTATCGAAAAGAATTCACGGAAAATGGATTTTGAAAGGGCTGGCAATAGCATTGTGCTTTGTAGGAATAAGAATATTATTTATGTCTTTATAAAGCTGCTTACTGCAATATGGTATTGACTTTGGGGAAGGCTTGCTTTAGTATTATGTAACCTGCCTTATTTTCAGGCAAGTGCCAAAACCCTGTGAAATACATAATTAACGAACATCATTTTAACACATCCGAAAATGTTCTCCTTAAAGACCTGCGGAAAACAGCCAGAAAGCTTGGCAGGCGAAGCGTTACGAGTGCCGAATATAACTCCCTGGGAAATTTTGGCCGTTCCACTATCCTGCGCAGGTTCGGCAGCTGGAATAAGGCGCTGAAAGAAGCCGGGCTTGAAGTTAATGTACAAACCTTGATTACCAGGGAGGATTTGCTCCGGAACCTGAAATGCGTATGGGATAAGCTGAAAAGACAGCCCTTCCAGAATGAAATGGTAAGGCCGCAATCGGCATATTCATACTCCAGTTACCGCGCTGTGTTCGGCTCATGGCGCCTGGCGCTTAAGGCGTTTGTGAAACATGAAGAGGGTAAAGTATGTATAGCCCCAAAAAAAAGGAACCGGCAAAAATACCCTGAAACGGTAATTAAGCAGGCCGGCAAATGTATGCGATTTGATATACTTAAACGTGATAGCTACAGGTGCGTTAAGTGCGGAGCCTCGCCGGCTACAGACCCGAAAGTTATTCTGCATATCGACCATATCAGGCCGCGCTCGAAGGGCGGCCAAACAAAACTATATAACCTGCAAACCCTATGCAGTGAATGCAATTTCGGGAAAGGCAGCAAAATCAATTAAAAATGAACAATGAATAATGAATAATAGCAAAGCGAAATTCCCATCCCGCGTGGCGACACAGGCCATTGGGGGGTCGACTTTGGCCGGGGTGTGTAATTTGGAACGCTGATGACACCGATTATGACAGATATTCGCAGAAAGAAACAGTAACATAATAAGCGCTTTGTCATTCCCGCCTGCCTGCAGCAGGCAGGCGCAAGCGGGAATCCAATCAGCAAATTGTTTCCCTTTCTCGGCTAAATGTTCTTTTAAAATAATTAAATATTGTTTGATTAAAAAAGCTTTTTTGCTTTTTAGATGGCATTATAAAAATTCCGTTAACTGTTCTTAAAGCTTTTCATTGGATTATGCATTTTTATTTCATCACTCCAAGCTCTTTAACTTTTTTCAAAAGCCAGTTTTTATCGTTAACCGTTGCATGCAATATTTCATTTTCCAAAACATTTGGTTTTATCCTGATGCCTGTCCCCGTTTTAAGCTTAAGCAGATTCTTAGTGAAATTTATAAAGTTTAAACTTTTTAATTTCATTTCCGGGTCGATCCTGTTATTGGTATTCAAAAAGTGCGTGAACGAATCGATTAGTGAAAAAGCCTGTTCAAAATAATTAAGCTCGTAATAAATTCTTAGCGTTAACGCTCTTACATACTCCTTAAAGTGAAAATATTTATATTTTACCTTATTAATTAATTCAAGGGCCATATTGTAATCCCCTCTTTCAAAATATAAATTTGCAATTGAATAATTATAAGCATCATCGCGCAGTTCCGGAGAAATTTTCTCAATGTATTGCTCAATAAATTTTTCCATCCAGTCTAATTCCCTAAGTGCTGTTGCCATATGAAGTAGGCCTATAAATCCGTTTACCTGCATATACTGTTCTTCGTCATGGGTTAAAAGACCTTTTTCCAGGCATGCTTTATCAATTTCGAAATGTTCTTTATAATATTTATCATTATCACTTGCCTCCATTTTTAAAGTGCAGCAGGCACCAAGCAGGCTATAAATATTAAATAAATCTTCCCTGGAAAAGAAATCGCCATATCTGTTTACTATATCCTTCATCCTGTAAAAATATTTTTCCTCTTTTATATCAAGTATAGTTATCATGTAACAGATGTGGAATTTTACTGCTTCTAATATCAGCTTTTTATTTTTAGGAAGCTGTATTTTGTTTTCCTGCTTGTCAAGCCTTTCCAGTAATAATTTATAGTCTAAGCTTCGGTTAAATGCCTGTATGACGTCGGAATTAAATTTGACGTTATAATGCCTTTCAAGTCCAATAATATTATGAATTAAATTTGCTGATTCAATCAGGCAATAAAAAATTAAATAATCGGCCATCTGGCTTCTTTTATCAATAAGAGGCTCCTGAATATCGGTAGAAAGCTTAAGATGATGCCATAAGGTAGCGGACTCAAGTTTATGATTAATTAATGTTAAACTAAAAAAAGGTTTTTCATCAAAAGCCAAATCTAAAATCTTTAAATATTTTTCTGCGTGGCTAAATAACCTACGGTTGAAAAGCTCCTCTATTAGAATTCTCCTTTCGTCAAAAGGATTTTTTTCAATATAACTCATTCGTAAAAATTTTTCAGTCAGCTCCAGCAGCTCACTAAGCAAATACCTGAACGTTTTATCGTCATACTTTCGCTTTTCATAAACGAAAGTGAAAAGCTTTTCTTTATTAATTGAATGATTATCAAAGTTGGGATAAAATTTCTTTAATCCCTTAATAAGCTTTAACACGCTTACATTTGTATTAAAATAATCAGAGCGGACAAAGCGCTCAAACTTCTTTAGCTCAGCCTTATCGAATGTTTTTAATATTTCAACAAGTCTTTTTAAAATCATTTCCCCGGAAGTTACTTGAATTTCGATTTAAAGAAAATGCTTTATTTGAGCTTTTTTTGCGTTTTTTAGCCCCTTGCTGGATAAAAAACTACTTTAAGTCATTGGAAAAATCTCTTTGAAGAAGGTGCACAGGTGCACATATTTTTGTATCAAAAGTGAACGCCTGCCTGCAGCAGGTGCACAAAACAAAAAGAAAAAAATGAGAAGTAAAGAAAGGTCTGGTTCCAGGAGCGTAGCAAAAGGATACAGGTTAAAGCCCGAAACACACAGGCTTATTAAAAGGCTTCAGAAAGAGATTAAAGGAACAAAAGAAGAAACACTTAGCCGCGCCTGCAATTTGCTGCAAGATTCAATCAGGGAATTAAATTTTAATAAAAAAAATAATAAACAATAAACTAAAAAAAGAAAGGAAACAAAAAATGAAACACTCAATGCTTTTTTCAATCTTCATCCTGGTTATTTGTACATCAACATACTCACAGGATAAACCGCTGGCAAACAATCAAACAACGTATTTTTATTTATCTTCAAATAACGACCAGGAAGGTTATATGAATTCTACAACAAAACGGCCTTTCCGCTTTGTAATCTTTCAAAAAGAAAGTGCAGCTAGCCGGTTGAGACAATTTCTTCAAACCGAAGGTATGCAAACAAGCCGCCAGAGCTTTTCATCGATAGCAAGATTTAATATCGAAGGCGGGTTAATTAACACAATGTCATATAATTTTACAAATATAATTACACAAGATTATAGTCACGGCATCACCATTACATTCAGTCCATTTAAACTAACTATTAAATAATTCAAAATCTTAAATAAATAAATAATTAAAAAAGAAAGGAAACAAAATGAACACCAATTTAAACCACCAAAACCAAAAACATTACGGTGACAAAATTAACTTTGTTCTGTTTTTTATCGTTATTCTTACAATTACTGTAATGTGTTATTCTCAGGATAAGCCGCATTTAAACGATGAAGCAAAATATTATTATTCTGCTTCAAATGGCGATGCTGGAAATCCTATGATGACCACTGTAGCAAACCTGTATACAGAAAATCCTGAAAGGCAGGCACTCTTAACTCAGTTAAGGAATGCAAGACTTTCTGATGATGTTATAAAAACCAAAGAAATACAAACCCGTCTTAATGAGATGGAAGGTGTGCAGCCTGCTAATTATGTGAATAATCCTTCCCAAACTGGTATTGTTGAAACTAATCAGCATTTTACAGCTGAAGAAGGTGATGGAATAACACAAATATCCGGAAGCAATTACTGGGCAATTGCAACTCAGACTTCAAACCGCTCGCAGCATATCTTTACAGCTGTATCTGAATTTGTTCCAACAGCCGGTGACCAGATAAAAATTTACGTTTCTTACAACCGCGGTGTTAGCTGGGTGCTAAAAGGTACCTTTAATGGTTTTGCCAGCAGTGTAAAATGCAGAACCGATGAGCTTGATATTGAACCTGTTATATATGGGACAGATACTTTGCTTTTTGTGGTTGCAGGTTACAATTATAACAATAATAACTTCTCTCTTATTGCAAGATTTAATATCGGTACGGGTGCTGTTTATGCCCAGCCTTTTAATCTATCGAACATTTTCACTAAAAACTATAATCCGCGCGTAACCAGTGATAACACTGTTTTCGGAAACAATGCCTATGTATACGTTACGGTTTCAAATGATACATTGGTATCGGCCAATAATCATAAACTAAGGCAGCGACTTTGCGTAATTCAGGACCCGTTCACTGCCTGCACACAAATACATAAAATTGTTAACCCAGCGGGCGGCGGATTTTACTGGTATTATCCCGGAGCACCCGATAACACTTATTTTTATCAGGACGTAGCTTATTATTCAGATACCACTGACCACATTTACAGCGCAACTATTTTCCCAGGATATAATAATGTATACACTGCATGGAGTAAAAATACGGGCGGTACAATTGCTGGAAGCCTTATTATAAGCGAAACATTACCGATTAGCAGGGTAAGGATTGCATTTAACGGCGGCGGAAGCAACAGTAACGGAGCGATAATTTACCTAAGGAATTTTACATCAAATCCGGCAGGTGATGTTGATGTTAAATGCCAGAATACTACTACCGGCGGCAAATCATTATCTTCTTTTATAGCAAGCTATGTGGAATTTACAACCGATACTGCGACTACATGCGATGTGCAGGCAATAAAGCTTGCTAATAATAAATTTAAGTTTGCTTATGGAGTTATTGGATATGAATGTTATTACAGATCAAATACATCAACAACAAACTATTCACCGGTTCTTCAGGTAAATAACCAACCGGGAATCAGGGTAAAGGCCGGATATAGAATTGCTCCAACAGATTCATGTTTAAGTATCTGGAGTAAAAATGATGGGACAGGTATGTACAGCACTTATGGATGTGATAATTTCACGGGGATAACATCTAATAATAACCAAATTCCTTCGGAATATTCATTGTCGCAAAATTATCCCAATCCTTTTAATCCGGTTACTAATATTAAATTTAGCGTTCCGCAAGTTTCATTTGTAAAGCTCATTGTTTATGATATTACGGGAAGGGAAGTAGCTTCTCTTGTTAACCAGCAAATGAATGCAGGGGTTTACACTGTGGATTTTAATGCGTCCAATTTATCTTCCGGTGTATATTTTTATCGGATTAACACTGAAGGTTTTTCAGATGTTAAAAAGATGATGCTTGTAAAGTAATCGTAAAAGAGGTGAAAATTTGATAAAAGAGGGAACTTATTCAATAAGTTTCCTCTTTATATTTATACTGAGCAACTAAATTACTATTTTTCATTGATTATACATTTATTTACGTTTTTACCCAAATTATCAATTGATTTAACAAGCAAATTTAGTTATTCTGCAATATAAATAAGGAAAAAGGAATGAAATTACTATCGTTGTCATTATTAATAGCCCCGATTTTTGTATTAAATTT
>DASXTZ010000399.1:0-3301 GCA_036505135.1 Ignavibacteria bacterium | reverse complement strand
AATAAGTTAGTGTTCTTATTGGATCATCCCATAAACGTTTGAATAGGTATGATTCAGCTTTTGAAAAACTCATTCCAAACCCAGCCGACACAAAGAACCAGAATTTAGCCATCTTTGTTAAATTCCCCAAAATAAAATCTGTTTTAAAATAGTAGCAGTGCTTTTTCTGTTCATTGTAACTGTAGTAGTCATAGCTGCCTGTTATTTCGTACTTATTTCTAAGCCATTGTGAAAATCCCATATCAAACCTTAAACCTGAGAATTTCCCAAGCGG
The DNA here is from genome assembly GCA_036505135.1 of Ignavibacteria bacterium. GTDB lineage: Bacteria > Bacteroidota > Ignavibacteria > Tepidaquicellales > OLB5 > DASXTZ01. Next base: position 3,027 of record DASXTZ010000399.1, on the reverse strand, counting down.
CACAAGTGCTGAAAGCTGAAATGAAGATTTTGGCTCGAAATTTTCAAGAGGGGATAATCCTTTATCTATTAGAAATGCATAACCCCCGCCAAAGGAAAAAACAGCTTTAATTTTATCCTTGCGCTCTTCTTGTTTTTGGGATACTGGCAATTTATAATCAGATAAAATAAATTTATTTCGCTCCCCGCACTGAAAAGAATCGAAGTATAATGTATTTTGGGAAAATATTTCCATGAAGGGCAAAATGGATAGAAGGATGAAGCAGGCAGCCAATCTTAGCATAAGCACATTTTTCATGTCTAAAAAATATTAATTCGCAGCCAGAACGAAAATACCTTGATTATAAGCGTTAAACAAGGAAAAAATTGTATCAAAAAGCTAAATTTACCTCGCTATTGACTAATTAATTGAGTATATTTGAATTGATTGAAAGTGAGAAATACAGCTTTCGGTTTATATCGTGAAAATTTACTTTGAATTAATTACTTCCATTTAATTCCATTCTAATACTCTTCTTTTCTCCATATAATTCTCCGGCACTGGTTTTACTCAAAAAATCAATTTCAATCTAAATATAATTTAAACAAGAGTTTTGCCTTTTTAGAGGCAGATACCTAATTAACCGCCATAAGGCAGGAGAAAAAAAATGAACATCTATGCAGGCAACATCCCAAGAGAAACATCCGAAGCAGAGCTTCGCGAAGCTTTTGAAAAATTCGGCAAAGTTACAAGCGTAACAATGATAAAAGACAAATACACCAATACATTTAAAGGATTTGCTTTTATCGAAATGCCAGACAAGGCAGAAGCAGAAAAAGCAATTGAAAATATGGACGGAACAATGTTTAGCGGAAGACCGCTTTCAGTGAACCCGGCCAAGCCAAAAACCGAATCCGGCAACAGAGACAAATCTAAAAGATACGGCAGCAGATATTAAAAATTAATATCCAAATCTAAATGTCAAATCAAAATGCATAAGCATATTTGACGTTTTAAAATCAATATAGTGTCATTTTAATGGCACAAGAGAGAAAAAAATGAACATTTACTCAGGCAACATCCCAAGAGAAACATCCGAAACAGATATCCGCGAGGAATTTGAAAAGTACGGTGAAGTAGCAAGCATAACAATGATAAAAGATAAATACACCAATACATTTAAAGGCTTTGCCTTCATAGAAATGCCTAAGAAGGAAGAAGCAGAGAACGCAATTAAGCATTTAGACGGCGCCATTATGGGCGGAAGATCTCTTACCGTGAACCCGGCTAAACCGAGAACCGAATCCAGTAACGGCCAGAAAAGATACGGCAGCAGATACTAAGAGTTTCTCATACAAACACAAGAAACCGGTTTGCACTTACGCAACCCGGTTTTTTTATTTGTCAACAGGCAGGCGGGAATGACAAAAAACACGTTGTTATCACTCATACTTTTCTTTTACTAACGCAATAATCCAGCAGATAAATGTTATCACAAGCAGGCTGTAACCAACTCCCGGAAGAGGTGACGGGCTTAGCACCTGCTCGCCCCAGAAAATTTTTGCAGCCGCAATTGCAAAAGGAATAACTGTAAGGATACCTGCAATACGAGCCCATATGGGAAAACCTTTCGGGACACTGATAAGCAGCAATGCAGGAACGTACAGCGCCATGCCGGCAGCAAATGAAGGCTGATTTCCTACAGGTCCCAAAGCCGTGCCTGAGCTCATTACAGCCTCGGCAATAGCAAGCAGTAAAAATCCTGCTGCCACAAAATCATTACCCTTGCGGAAAAAAGTCAACCCTAATAAAGCGGCGGCGACTATCATTCCGATACTGCTGATTTCATAAAGGGTGGCTTGAAGATTAACCTCTTTTACCATTGAGCCGGCTAGGCCAAATACTGCGCCAACGATGAGTCCGGCGATAATTAATGTCTTTGTGTTTTTTTGCATACTACTTTCCTCCTTTTAATTGTCATTCCCGCCTGCCTGTTGTCTAAAGCCAACCAGGGCTGCAGGCAGGCGAAGGCGGGAATCCAGTAATTGCTTAAAATTAACTGCTTCATTTTTTTTAGTTTCAGGACTAAAGCCCGGTTCAGGTGTATCTTTCCTTCCCCGACCTAATGGTCGGGGCAACATAATATTATTAATCAGCTTTATCAGTGGTCTGATTCTTCCTAAAATAAAAATACAGCGGTATGCCCATTGCAACTAAAATTAACCCAAATACTGCATTGCGGACATTATACCAAACGCTAAAACCTACAAAGAAAGCTGAGAAGAGCACAAATATTGCCGGCAATACTGGATAGCCAAACGCTTTGTAGGGACGCTCTGCATCGGGCATTTTTTTCCTCAGGACAAATACACCGTATGCGCCAATTCCGTAAAATATCCATGAAACAAATATAAGCATATCGGTAAGCTGGTCAAATGAGCCTGTCATTGTTATCAGGCTTGCCCACAATCCCTGAATGATAATCGAAACGCCCGGTGTTCTGTATTTATGATGAACGTCTTCAAGCTTTCTGAAAAAGAGCCTGTCTTTTGCCATTGCATAATATACTCTGGCAGAAACGAGAATCGTTCCGTTAGTGGTGCCGAATGTTGATACCATAACTGCTATAGCAACAAAAGCCCCACCCCATGAGCCCACTGCCTTATTCATAACATCAGAGGCTACCAATGTGGAATCTTTAATAACATCAACAGGAAGAACATAAAAGTATGCAAGGTTAACTAATATATAAACAACAATAACAAACATCATTCCTGTCATCATGGCTTTGGGAATATTTCTCTGAGGCTCCTTAACTTCTGCGCCAAGATAGGTAATGTTGTTCCAGCCGTCGTAAGCCCAGAACGCACCGCTAAGCGCCAGCACAATGCCCCCAAGCAGGCTTCCTGATGGATATTGGAGTGCGGAATTAATAAAAGGACTAAAATGCGCAACCGAGCCTGCGCCGAATATTAAAGCAACTATTACTATGAAGGCAATGGCAACATTTTTAAGGATTGTAAATACGTTCTGAACAATACCTCCAAA
>DASXTZ010000398.1:0-4666 GCA_036505135.1 Ignavibacteria bacterium | reverse complement strand
AGGAGAGGTGCCAATTCAAAATACATTTACAGAAATTAATACTGAAATATTTGAAGGCAACCTAGGATTGAATTATAAGGGTGTTGACCTTTTTGTTTCTTATGCAAATAAGGTTACAATATCCAAACCAAATGCTTTTTATCCGCAGTCAAAAGCGCCGAGAGGCGATGGTGCCTATGGTTCTCTCACATATACAACGGGGGGACTGGGTGTAACTATGGAATATAAGAATTACCGTTTTAATCTGGTAACTCCAAACGAACGGAGCTCTTCCAATCCTTTCAAACCGCTTCCATTTCAAAACGGTCCCACATGTATTAAAGAATATTCTTCTACACTTCTTTCACGTTTCCCGCATAATGTTGATTTTGGCGATGAGGTCGGTTACCAGGTCGATATATTTTATTCACCAAATGATAAATTAACATTCAACGGAAACATATCTTTCACGAGCCGGCATTATGATTACAAAGATATTGATACTACTGCAAAGACAAGATACGAACGAATAGAACGCTCGACATCATGGTTTCCGTCTTTAAAAGATGAGCTTTCTCCATACTGGGAAGTTTATTTTGAAGCTGAATATTATTTTAATAAAGACCTGAAAGGCAAGCTGGGCGTTTCAAGGAAAACAAATATTTTATATAGTATCATCGACCCAAACAGCTCAGATAAGATTAGAACATTTACTGTCCCTGTTGAGGTCCAATACACATTTCTAAAGAAATATGGTATAAAGCTTGTTGCGGAGTTTCAGGATGCTTTCAATAACTTAAGGTCAGTTGGACAGACCAATTATTTTAACCAGTTTACTTCACTGTCCATTTCAAGATCGCCAGATTTGATACTGGCGGGAAATTTTGAAGTTTCAACAGATGAAGAAGACCCTTCGGGCAAAAAACGCTGGGGTAATGTTGAGCTGACATATAAATTCAGCAGCGCTAATTTTGTTACCGTATCATATGGCAGCGAAAGGGGAGGAATAAAATGCTCAAGCGGAATTTGCAGGTATGTTAATCCTTTCAATGGCTTTCGTTTAACAGTAATAAATAATTTTAATCAATAATGAGATACATAAAATACTTAATACTGCTTTTTGTACCTGTTGTAATTGTTATGCATGGCTGTGAAAGCAATGACAAGGCTACAAATTCCGTATGCATCCCGCAGCCTGTTAATAAAAAAATATTGGTTGAGTTCTTTACCAATTCAGGGTGCAATCCATGTATAGCAGTGCATGGATACCTGGACGGAATTACCGCCAATACCTGCACTACAATTAATGATACCAGCGTAATTGTAATCAGCGTGCATACCAAGTACCCATATATCCTGGATTCATTGTACAGGGCAAACGTTCCTCAAAATGATGCAAGAGCCAGCTATTACGGAATTAATTTTACTCCTCAATCAAGGCTTGATGGCATTACAATGGGAACATTTTCATCTTCCGATTGGTCAGCGCAGATGGATGCTGAGTTCAGAACCCAGACATATCTTGATATTAATCTTTCAAATACGTTTAATACTTCAAACGACAGCGGCACAGTAACTGCAAATATTTCGCTGATTTCTGCTCTGCCAACCTCTGATAATGTAGTTCATGTAATTATTACCGAAAGCAATATACCTTATATTACTGCTCCAAACGGCGTAAAGTATCCGGATGATGTTATGAGATATATGATTACTGGAAGCGATGGAGAAGATATAGCAATAAGCTCAAATACCATAGTTACAAAATCCTATGGCTTAAACTCAAATTGGAACGGCAATGAGTGCTATATAGCGGTTTTTATTCAAAGCAAATCCACTAAGCAGGTTTTTGGAGTTGAGCGTATAAAGGTTTTGTAATTGCGAGCGTAGCGAAGCAATCTCATTCAATATGAGCTAACTTGTTGCTTTGATCGGTCCTGTGTAACAAATTTCACCATTTCAGTGATTTATTTTCCATGATTTGTGCATAGTTTTGTGTAAGGGGGAGAGGTCAAATGAAACGCATAAGCTATCAGGGATTTCTGCTATATTTTTTTATCTTTAACCTTAATACTTTTTGCCAGCCGCGGGAAAAAATTTATGGAGTGACCATTGACGCCATTAACGGTTTAAATAATATTGTAAGCACCCTTGCTCATCATTCAAGACGTATGACGACAAGAATTGTATTTGACGAGTGGCAGCCCGCCTCAGGATATGTTACTGCTGTGAACAGGATTGACAGTGTCAGCGATATTATGGGTGAGATCCTTGACAGCTATTACATGAACCAATACTCGGTTCAGCAGTATATGGATAGGGTAGATGAATATATTCCGTTACTGGGAAATAAAGTTGATATCTGGGAGGTTGGAAATGAAGTAAATGGAGAATGGCTTGGGAATAAAGATTCAGTGATTGCAAAAATATATTATGCATTCAGGTACATAGAAAAAACTAACAGGGTGAGCGCTTTAACGCTTTATTATAATTATGACTGCTGGAAAAACCCGCAAAATGAAATGTTCCGGTGGGTGAATGAAAATCTGCCTTATAAAATGAAGATGTATCTTGATTATGTACTCGTCTCATATTACGAAGATGATTGTAATGGTTACCAACCTGACTGGCAGCGCGTTTTTGACAGCCTGCGGGTAATATTTCCTAATTCAAAGCTTGGAATAGGGGAGTGCGGTACAACTTTTGCTTCCCGAAAAGAAGAATATATTAACCGCTATTACAGAATGAATATAACCACTCAGGGCTATATAGGCGGGTATTTCTGGTGGTATTACAAGCAGGATTGTGTGCCATATACAACCAAGCCCCTTTGGACAGTCTTAAACAATGCAATTAGTGAAACAACGGATGAGATTGTCAGACCTGGGGATGCCTATTAGAATGTCATTCCGAGCGAAGCGAAGTACAGCGAAACGCGGAGTTATCTCATTAGAGGAAAAAATTTTCTGGTTTATGAGATCCTTGGCTGCCGCTCAGGATGACAACCTTTGAGTAGATTTCTTCCATTTCATCAAGTTTATCGAGAACCCCCTGTAAGTTCTTAATGGCCATAAGTTCGGTTCTGTATTTGGATACGTTGTGTAAGCCTTTAAGATATCCAGAATAGAATTTCCTAAACTCAATTACCCCTTTCGGTTCTCCTTTTATATCGAAATTCCGCTTTAGGTGTTGCCTGCAAGTATTAAATTTTTCGTGCAGTTCCGGCTCTGAATATGAACCGGATTTTATATACTCTTTTGCCTGCTTAAATATCCATGGATTGTTTATTGCGGCCTGCCCCAGCATAACAGAATCAGGGTCATAAGTATCGAAAATAAACTTAATGTCCTCGGGTGATTTAATATTTCCGTTCAAAATGATGGGTATTTTTACGCCTGAATCTTTAATTTTTTTTACCCAGCTCCAGTCTGCCTCGCCCTTATTGCCCTGGTCCCTAAGCCTGCAATGGACAGTTAGAGCCTTGATTCCAATATCTTCTAGCATTTTGGCAGCTTCTACAACTACAATTGAGTTTTCATCCCATCCCAGGCGGGTTTTAAGCGTTACTGGAAGCTCAACATTTCTCATAACCGATTCGGCTATTCTGCGCATTTTGGGAAGGTCTTTAAGCAGTCCAGCACCTGCTCCTCTTAAGGCTACATCTTTAACCCAGCATCCGCAGTTTATATCGATGAAATCAGGATTTGCCTCCTCAGCTATCTGAGCGGCTGAATCCATTGATTCTTCGATCCCGCCGAATATCTGTATTGCAATGGGGCGTTCTTCCTCGTAAAAAAATAGCTTTGCTCGCGCTTTACGTGCATCACGGATAAGTCCTTCCGAGGAGATAAATTCTGTATAAACTACATCAGCGCCAAGTCGTTTGCAAATAAGCCTGAACGGCGGCTCGGTTACGTCCTCCATTGGAGCAAGCAGTATTTTTCCTTTGAAATCAGGCAGCATGTAACAAAAATAGGGATAAAAAAAAGAAGATTTTAGACAATAATTATTCGAAAAATCAGTGTTAATTAGTGGCTAGCGGCTGACTATATTTTTTACCGGATGAGTACTATGTCTATATTTCTCTTTAAGCAGTCTTAAGCTTAAAATTGTTGCTCCGAACATTACAATTCCGCCAGTTAAAAATGGTGCAGCAAAGCTTATGTAATGATATACAACTCCGCCCCAGGCCGGACCGATAAACCTCGCCAGTGATGCGAGTGACTGTGTGAGTCCGAGTATCCCGCCCTGTTCATCAGGATTTGTGAATTTTGAAATTAGGCCAAGTCCTATAGAAAGCAAAAGCCCGTTACCAAAGCTCATGAAAAGAATGCTAATAAGCAAAGAGATAAGATGGTGATTTGCTAAGGGGATTGTGCCAAGCCCGATTCCCATAATTAAGCATGCAGCAACAAAAACTTTCCGTTCATCAAATTTTTTAACTATTGGCCTTATAAGAATACCCTGCGTTATTGCTCCAACCAAACCGGAGTAAGCAAACAAATAGCTAACACCTTCAATATCATAGCTGAAACCTTCCTTGCTTTCTGCAAACAACTGGAATGTTGAGAATATATTTGAAATTGAAAATACAACAATAAAGTAAAGCATTATTAAAAATCCTACATGCGGATGTTTCAGAGCTGAGACAAGCTTATTCCATCCGGCTTTAAAGTTAAATCCACCC
>DASXTZ010000397.1:0-7308 GCA_036505135.1 Ignavibacteria bacterium | reverse complement strand
TTTAAGACCCGTGTGATAGAAAAAGTTTCGCTGTTCGATAATGTTTATCTTCTCGCAATTGAGTCGAACGGAACAGACGGAAAAGATAATGTATTTGATGTAGCAAATAAATATGTGTTAACACAGTTTGTTGAGTTCGCGCAGCCAAATTTTATCCGTTACGGAATGCTGCTTGAAGAAAAATTTGAGGTGCCTCAATCACCGCTGCCAAATGACACAATGCTTCCAAAAATGTGGGATCTGAAAAACACAGGAAGTAATGTTCCTTCCGATAACCCAATCGTATCTACGCCCGGAAGTGATGCAAATGTTATACCGGCCTGGGATATTACTACAGGGAACCCAAACCTGCTTGTTTCAATAGTTGATACAGGAATGGATACAAACCAGGTCGATTTACGGTCCAGGCTGTCAGATCCTTTATTATGGTATGATGCATATGAGAACGACCAATTTCCTCAGGACGAATACGGCCATGGCACTCCCGTTGCCAGTATTGTTATAGCCGAAGGTAACAATACAGCAGGAATTGTAGGTGTTGCGTATACATGCAAAGATATTCCGGTAAGAGTTTTTGGTCCTGCCCCGGAGGGCTTTACGACTGATTTAATTCTTGGCAAAGGCTTAAACTGGGCATGGATGCATGGGGCATCAGTGATAAGCTGCAGCTGGGGAGGCGGGATACCAACACCTCTGATTACACTTGCCATTCAGAATGCAGTCCGGTATGGCAGAAACGGTAAAGGAACGCTTGTATTCGGCGGTGCAGGGAACGATGATACAAATAAAGTTATTTATCCGGCAAGCATGGATGAAGTGATTGCAGTCGGAGGATTAAGTCCCTGTAATGAGCGGAAAAGTAAATTCAGCTGTGATGTTCCGGGCGGTCCATTTCAGAACTGGGGCGCTTGCTGGGGAGAGCCGCTTGATGTTGTTGCGCCATGCACATTTATTGCGATTGCTACCGGGAATAACACATGGTGCTATTGCGGCAATGGCACATCCGATTCCTCGCCGCTTGCCGCTGCTGTTGCCGCACTAATTATGTCAAAGAATAATAATCTTTCCGGGGATTCGGTTAGAAGTATTTTGGAACGCTCTTGTGTTAAAGCGGGGAATTATAATTACAATATTCAAAAAGTGCATGGCTCATGGAATGAGGAAATGGGATATGGCAGAGTTGATGCAAGGCTTGCTCTTGATATGACACCACCCGGAGGTTCTTCTTCGATTGATGACCAGGTTCCTCCGATTATTAAAATATTCCCGCAGGAATCAAGAGTGTTTAGCACTAATATTTCATTCACAGCTGAAATATATGATCTGCAAGGGCTGGCAGGGGGGAATAATACGCCTAAATTATATTACAGAACAATTCAGCACCCTTCTATTCAGTCGTCATTCGGTTCATATATCGGAAATAATTTATACAGGTTTAATTTTCCGCTTATCCCCCGAAGCGAAGGATTCTACTATTATATATCGGCGCAGGATATTGCTAGTGAGCCTAATGTTGTTACTTACCCGATCGGAGGCAGGGGTGTGAATCCTCCGGGCAATATTGCTCCTCCCAAACTTATGTTCGTGAGAAATACTTCGACTTATGATACTATTTTTGCAAGCGCTGATGTGCCTATACCGATATCAAGCTCAATTGAAACAACTTTTGTTTCTCTTTTGCCCAATATTCCGGGCAAAACAGTTCTTGATGTGAACTGCACAATAAATGTTGAGCATACCTTCGATGCCGACTTAACCTTCTCGTTAATATCGCCTTTGGGGACCGAGATTGTTCTTGCAGGCGGAGTTGGCTGGGACGGCGATAATTTTAATAACACGACTTTTGATGATGAGGCTTCAATAAGCATTGATAGCTCAGCAGCGCTCCCTCCGTTTACCGGAACATATAAGCCAATCGATAAGCTGTGGCTTTTTGACGGCGAAAATTCCGGAGGAACCTGGAAGCTAAGAGTAACCGATAACGGCAGGCAGGACGGCGGCGCGCTAATTGGCTGGGGCGTTAAGTTCAAATTCGCAAGAGATGAAAATATAATTCTGCCGGGAAGCTTCGCTCTGGTGAGAAATTATCCTAATCCGTTCAATCCGAAAACGAGAATAGTTTTTAATGTCCCGCGGACGGCTAATATTAAGATAACTATATATGATATTTCCGGCAGGGAAGTGAAAACACTTTTAAATGAATCAAGGCCTGCCAGGCTTGAGGACTACGTTGATTTTGACGTGGATGACCCCTCGTTTAATGACGGGAAAGGTTTGGCTTCGGGAGTATATTTTTATAACATGGTGGCTGATGGTAAATTTATTGAATCAAAGAGAATGGTGCTAATTAAATAGCGAAATAGGGAATTAGCGAAATAGTGAAATAGCTGAGAAGGTGAGCAGGTGAGCGGAGTTCCCTTAAAATTTTTCGCTCAAAGCAATTTTTTATTTTTTTAAATAATTAAATTATTGATAAATGCAGGAATTGTTCCATAAGTTACGCCTTTGTGCTTGTAATCAAGAAAGAAAAATATTAAGCTTAAAGAAGATACTTTTTTAAAAAAATTTGTTTTTGACAAAGTTTAACAAATAAGTATTAATTTACCGACGCTTCAGAAGATTTTTTAATGTTTAACCAAATTAAGAGAGGTTAAAATGAAAAAACTTTTTTTCTCATTCGTGCTTTTTTTTATCTCATCCGGCTTTACTAACATTTTTACATGGGACACTACTGCCGCTAAATTTTATCCGCTTGCTGTAGGTAATTTGTGGTCTTATCACCACACAGATTACAATTGGCCAAATTGCTCTATATATAATTCGTACAATTATCAAGTAAGGATTGATTCATTAGTGTTAAGGCCAAACGGGAAAAAATATTATAAATTCAGCGATGGCAGCCTCGTCAGGATAGATTCGGCCACAATGAACGTTTACGGGTACGGGGTGCCATACGAATGTCTTACCGACAGTCTTTTGGCAAGGAAAAACGATACAGTAAGAATTTGCCAGAACTGGCCGGGAGTAATTACTGACACAGCTCATGTAATGTTTGCTGGTACGGACCGAAGAAGGTTAAGACTAAGGGAATTTTTTATAGGTGAATTTTATCACGATCTGGCTGAAGGCCTTGGATTATATTATAAGCGAACCTGTGAAGGAAGCGGAACAAGAGATACACTGAATGGATGCATTATTAACGGCATTCAGTACGGCATTTTACTGGGAACAATCGGGATAAAGCCAGTTTCAACGGAAATTCCCGCAGATTTTAAGCTATACCAAAATTATCCCAACCCGTTTAACCCAACAACAAAGCTCAGATTTGGCGTTCCCTCCTCGGTAAGGAGGGGTGCAGGGGTGGTCTTGCTGGTCATTTACGATATTCTTTGTAGAGAAGTCCGGACCCTTATAAATAAAGTACTACAACCAGGCACATATGAAGTTACATTTGACGGTGAAAATCTGCCATCGGGAGTTTATTATTACAGCTTAATTGCTGGTTCATACAAAGAAACTAAAAAAATGGTCCTCCTGCGTTAAAACTTCGGAGGAAAGGTACTTAATAAAATAACGAATGAAGATTAGGTCTAAAATTCTTTTGCTTTTTATTGTTAATTGCTCATTGCTCATTGTTAATTGTTTTGGCCAATGGCTGCAGCAAATAAGCGGGATAACCGGGCAGCTGCGTGATTGCGATTTCATAAACCAGAACACAGGCTGGGCTTGCGGGGACAATGGTGTAGTCTTAAAAACCACCAATGGAGGTGTTAACTGGATTCAGCAGAATACCGGCGTATTTAAACTTCTTGAAGGTATAGATGCAGTTGATGCAAACATACTTTATTCAGTAGGCTGGTTCCAAACAATTCTAAAATCAACCAATGGAGGAACAAACTGGATAATTATCAGAGATGGGCCGACCGGAACAGGCTCAACATTTTTCAAGTGCTTTTTCTTAAATTCACTTACAGGCTGGCTGTTAAGGAGCGGAGGAGGATATGTTTTAAGGACCACTAATGGAGGAATGACTTTTGACTCTACCTTTACAAATAACAGCTTTAACAGGGATATTTATTTTAAAGATGCTTTAACAGGAGTTTTATGCGGCGATGGCGCATGGGTAATGAAATCAACCGATGGTGGCGTAACTTGGACACAGATTCAATTACCTTTGCTTACAGGAGCCCCTAATCTATACAGATTAAGTTTTGTTAATGATTATGGCTGGACAATAGGAGAAGGAAGTGAATCAGGACTTGGGAAGCTTGTCTTTAGAACGACCAATTTTGGAAGCTCGTGGGATTCAATTGGCAGAGTCCCTTATCCTTCAAACAATTTAAACTATTCGGTTTTCTTTTCCAGCTTAAATACCGGTTATTGCGGCGGAACCTTTGGCTATATTTTTAAATCAACAAATGGCGGATTTAACTGGCTCCAGCAAACGGTACCAATAGATGGTTACAGAGGTGATTTCTGGTTTGCAAATGATAGTCTTGGATGGGTAGTAGGCGGTGGTGGTTATATACTTAAAACTACTAATGGTGGCTCTTACGTCGCGTTAGAGCCTATAAGCAATTTAATTCCTAAAAAATTTAATCTTTTTCAAAACTATCCGAATCCGTTTAACCCAGTTACAGAAATTAAATTTGCTTTGCCGCAAAATTCATTTGTAACTGTTAAAGTATATGATGTTCTGGGTGAACTTGTAGCAATACTTGTTAAAAATGAATTTAAGGACGCAGGTTATTATTCGGCTCAATTTGATGGTACAAATCTTTCAAGTGGAATATATTTTTATACTATAGAAGCAGGTGATTATAAAGATTCAAAGAAAATGATTTTAATTAAATAGTCTTCTTATCCTCAAGCCCCTCTCTATGTGGAGAGGGTATGGGGTGAGGTAATGAGAATATTATTCCTGTGGGATTTAGAGGTAATGTTTTTGGAAACTCTACACAGATTGTATGAGATAAGAAAGATAAAGATTAAAAATAAGCAGCCTACCAAAGTAATTGATAAACAGATTAGAGAGCTTGAAGCAAAGATCGAAAACTTAAAGTTAATACCGTATAAAGTGTAGATTAAATTTTAAACCGAACACTTGTTCGGTTTAAGTGAAGTCCATTAAATCCATAGTTTAATGGGCTTTTTATTTAAGACTACCAACTTTACAAAAGAAAAGTTATATTTTCCAAAGATTTTTTAGGGTTCACAAGTATTAGTATTATAAATACTTAATAAATTTTATTAAAGTATAAGGTTAATAAATTACAAATGTTTAACTTGACAAAATTGATATATTCTATTAGTTTTGTTGTAGCTTTAACTACAACAGAATGAAAGAGTCACTTACAAAATTACAAAAAATAGGTTTTACAGATTACGAAGCGAAAGTGTTCATGGCTTTGTATCAGGGCTATGCAATGAGCGCAGCCGACGTAGCAAAAGAAGCTAAAATACCAAGGCCGTCTGTTTATTCTATTTTAAGGGTTTTTGCTAAAAAAGGGCTCTGCAATGAAATCGATACTCCTTCCAAGCAGATTTATGAAATGATAGATTCCAGTTATATTCATGGTAAGATTGAATTTGAGGTTAAATCTGACTACGAAAAAAAAATGAACAATCTTAATGATTGTTTTGATACAATCAAACCTTTATATAAGTCTAAAAAGCCAAAAGAATATAAAACTGATGTTGAACTGGTAAGGGGTTATAACTTATCAAAGGAAATTAAATTCCTCGATCTTATAAAAAGTTCAAATCAAGGTATTTTGATTATGAATAGGTTTAGGGGAAATGTTTCCACAACATTGGATAAAGAAGCAATCGATTTTTACAAGCGCGGCGGTTATATAAAGTCGATATATGAGAAAAGTATGAATTTCAAAATAAAGATTAATAATGAATGGAAAAAAGTCTCAAAGGAAGATTTGATTAGAATATGCGAAGAATTCTCCAGACAGGGTGAAAATATTAGATTTTTAAGTGAAGTCCCGCAGATAATGGCGGTTTTTGATGAGAAAATAGTTTATATCAGTTTATGGGACGAAAATACTCCTTCGATCGAAAATTCTGATATTATAATTAAAAATAAAAGATTTGCAGGTTTTATCACTAACTTATTCAATTTATATTGGGATAAGTCTGATACTTTAAGTAAACTTAAACAAACACTAAATCTATAAACTAAATCTATTTTCTAGGGGGAAAAGAAAATGAAATCCTATTTAAAACTATTTGTAGCAGTATTTTTCATTCTCGCAGCAATCAGAGTAACAAAAGCCGATCTGTATTCAGTATCCGGCAAAGTAAGATATTCAGATAACAATGAGATTGTAACTTCAGGCAGTGTCAAGTGTTATAATTCCAGCACATTTCAGCTTGAAGCCGTAGCTTTAATTGAGCCCACCGGTGATTACATTCTTCCGTTTGTTAGAGGTGCTACTCCTTATGATGTTATTGGTTTTCCAAATACTGAACCAGAGGCAGACTTTGTTCCGACATTCTATCCTGATCAGACTAATCCTCAGCAGGCAACTACGGTTTATGTTAGCGGAAATATGACTGGCGTTGATTTATATGTTCAGCGCGTAGCAGGTTCAGGAGGCAGCCCGTTTTTAACAAACGTAAGCGGTTTAATTCTTGATAAGAACAATTTGCCGGTAAAAGATGCTATTGTTTATGTTCAAAGAGGAAATGATAATTACGGCTACGGAATTACTGATGCAAAAGGGCAATATAAGATCAACAATATTCCAACAGGCGATTTCATTTTAGTAGCCCATAAACTGGCCAACCAGTCTGAATCAAGGCCTGTAACTATTAATGAGAACGGCTTAAATGTTAATTTTGTTATGAATAAGCTAAACCCGGGTAATGCAGTAACAATACCGGCTAAGTTCAGCTTAACACAAAACTATCCAAACCCGTTCAACCCGAGCACAACAATTAATTACAGCATTGCTGAAAATTCTCTTGTCAGCTTAAAAGTTTATAATTCAGTAGGACAGCTTGTATCAACCCTGGTTGAAGGCACACAGGAAGCAGGAAGCTACCGGATGAGCTTTGATGCTTCGAACCTTTCAAGCGGAGTATATTATTACAGATTAGACGCAGGCTCATTTTCAGATACTAAGAAAATGACACTTATAAAATAAATTTTTCTTGGCGTCCCGAAGAACTTCGGGACGCCTTTAATTAAAAAAAACCATGTGTAAGATTAAATTTGAAATAACAAAACCCGGACCAATAGAAGTAAGGGTCGTTGACATCATAGGAGTGCATATATCTTCAGTAGTTAGCGAG
>DASXTZ010000396.1:0-6528 GCA_036505135.1 Ignavibacteria bacterium | reverse complement strand
AGATGGGGAAACTTTAGGAAATGGTGTTTATATTTACAAGCTTATAGTTGAAACAGGTGAAGGGCAGGCAATAACAAATATTGGTAAGCTTGCTGTGTTGAAATAAAATAGTTAATTATAATAATATTAGGAGGTTAACCGATAACTAAATCGAACGCTTCCTTTAGCGGGTTTTGCCGGTAAAAACGTTAGAAAACTATGAATTTTCCACTTTTTTAGACAAATTTTGGCTTGACATTTCTTTTTGCTCAATATATATTGCCTTATTAAAGAAGGAAAAAATTTATAGAAAAGATTGTTAGAGGTTTATTTTTCGGTTTTATAAAATGATCGGATACCTTTAGCAATTTTTTTACTATAATGATTTTTTATAGAACCGAATTGGATTTTTTCAATTTCGGTTTTTTGTTTTTAAAAACTTAATCCATACTCACATGAGAGCAATGACATTAATTACTGTAACCTTATTTGGCATAACAGGCTCTTTACTTTTTGCCCAGTCAGACCGCTTATTTAACGGGCAAAATAATGATAAAAATACTATCACTTCATTTGACCAGCTGATCCAGCAGGAAAATAAGATGGATTATAAGATTATTAGTTCAAATTCATCTTACATAGAAATTGAATTTTATCCGGCTTCTATGACTGCACAAAAGTTTAATATAAATAGTGAGTCATTTGAGGTTTATGATTTTGAAAATTCCAGCTCCACTGATATAAGAACAGCAGGAAGCCCCGATATAAAGTACAGAACATTTTCAGTTGCTCTGCCTTCTGATTTCAACAATTTGGTTCAGGTAATAGATTTTGATGTTAAAGAGCTGAGCAATATCAATATTGCTCCGGTTCCATTTGTTAATTTTATAAATCCCGGTGTAAGGGGATTTGAAAATATTGTATATTCATACATAAAGGGATCAAGGTATACCGAAAACAAATTTTTTCCGGAAAATATTTCGGTACTTTCAGGGATTGGCAACCTAAGAGAGCTTACGATAGGTAATCTGAACATCTATCCATTACAATATAATCCGGTCTCCGGTGTGCTTAAAGTTTATTCAAGGATAAGGGTGCGCGTTTCTTTTGGCTCTTCACCTTTGCCGTTTAACCGCCCAAGAAGCAGGGAAGAAATAAGTCTGCTAAAAGGATCAGCATTAAATTCTGACCTTGCTCTTAACTGGCTTAGCCCTAAATTTAAAAATGATATAAGACAAAACCTTTTAGCACCAAGTGTGCTTGCAGCAGGTGATTGGTATAGAATTCAAATAGATGATAACGGCTCGGGGGGAAGTGAAGGCATTTACAAGATAACAAAAAGCGTTCTTCAGTCGGCAGGGATTAACCTTAACGGTATTGACCCAAGAACTATAAAGTTATATGGAAACGGCGGATATTTGTTATCTGAAAAACTGGAAGACCCCAGGCCTGAGGACCTGCAGCAAATCCGGGTTTATTTTGCGGGAGAAGAAGATGGAAGCTTTGATGCTCAGGATTATATACTTTTTTACGGAAGAAGCGTCAACAACTGGAAATACGATACAACAACCGGTTTATACAGTCATTATCTTAATGTTTATAGTAAAACTAATTATTACTGGATATGTTTTCATACCTCCGGCAATGGCCTGAGAATGGAACCTGAGCCTTCATCGATAAATAACCCGGCTCTTATTCCCACATCATTTACTGAAAAAATATTTAATGAATGTGAAGATGAGAATCTTTTGAATGAAGGAAATTTATGGCTCTGCCACCGCAAAGATCCAGGTAGCACTTTTGAATGGAATACAACTTTAACAGGTCTTGAAGCCGGTTCTGATATCCTGTACAAAATTAAGCCTGCAGCAAGATGTTTAGAGCCCGCCTCCAGTTATTTTCTGATAAAAGATGATTATTCGACAATGTCAGAGGTTAATTTACCGATGCAATCGGTTCAAATAGGTTTCGGCAACTGGATATACACCGAAACTTATACCTTTACACTTAACCAATCTCAAAAAACCAATGGTGAGCAGGTAAAATTCAGAGCAAGGTATGAGGCAACTTCCCAGTCAGCCGAGGGGTATATGGACTGGTGGGAGATTCAGTATAAGCGGCGCTTAAGCAGTGCCGCGGGTGATTACATAAGATTTGATGCTCCCGCAATACTTGCCAGGCCGCAATCAACAACAGTTGAATACAATGTTTCTTCATTCAGCAATAACGATATAAAAGTTTTTGATATAACAGACCATAACAATGTTAAGCTTATCCAGCCTGTCAATATTTCATCATCAAGTGTAAAATTCAGAAAGGATGAAACAGGAGGGGAGCCCAGTAAATTCATTGTTACCGGACCAAACGGGTATAAAACTTTTGGTGCAAGCTCAATCTCCGCCAGAATTCCAAACCAGAATTTGCGAGGCATAACCGATGGAGCAAGCTTTGTCATAATAACCCATTCGAGTCTTTTACCGGCTGCTGAAAGGTTAAAAACTAAAAGAGAGAGTGTTGGAATTAATGACCCTAATTATCTGAAAACTTTGATTGTAACAGTTGACCAGATCTATAACGAGTTTTCCGGCGGCATCCTTGACGCATCGGCTATCAGGGATTTTTTAAAACATGCATATCTGACATGGACCGAAAAGCCGGCTCATGTGCTGCTGCTTGGCGATGGGGATTTTGATTACAAAAATCAGCTTAATATTCTCAACAAGGTTGAACTGGTTCCTGCTTTCGAGATAACAGACCCGCAGTTAAACCAGGTTGCCGGGTATACTACTGATGATTTTTATGTAAATGCTGTGGGTAATAATATACCCAGTCCTTATAATGACCCGCCTGATATGGCAGTTGGCAGGATTCCAGCTAACTCTTTGCAGGAAGCAAATGACTATCTTGATAAAGTTGATTGCTACGAAAGCGGCCTTTACAACGGCCCGTGGAAAAGCAGGATGGTATTTGTTGCAGATGACCAGGTGACTGCATCAGGCTGTGAAACCGTGCTTCATCTTGCACAGATTGAAGATTTGGCTGAAAATCACACACCTTCTACAATTGACAGAAGAAAAATATACCTTGTAACATATCCAACAGTTATAACCCCACAGGGGAGAAGAAAACCGCAGGTAAATGCAGATATTGTTAAAAACTGGAACGAGGGAGCACTTGATATCCATTATACCGGGCACGGAAGCCCTGACCTTTGGGCTCACGAGTACGTTTTGGAAAAAGATGTTGTTCTCAGCCAGCTTTTTAATGAATGTCATTACCCATTTGTATCAATTGCAAGCTGTGATATGTCAAAGTTCGATAACCCGATATCACAAAGTGCAGGTGAGCTTTTCATGATGAAACCAAAGAAAGGTGCCATCGGCACACTTGCTGCAACTCGTCCGGTTTATGCAGAAGGTAATGCTGCACTGATGAGGGAATTTTTTGATAATCTGTATATTCCGCGTGATACGCTTTTACTTCCTAAAAGGTTTGGTGTAGCATTAAACAGGACGAAACAAACAAAACATGATATGAATGACTTGAAATATGTATTGATGTGTGACCCCAGCGTAAGAGTGCAGCTGCCAAGATTCAGGTCAAGAGTAGATAGTATATCAGGTTTGAGCGGAGATACAATGAGAGCACTAAGCAGAGTTAAAATATACGGTTCAATAATACATCCGGATTCATCTTTCTGGAACGATTACAATGGAAATAACATATTAAAAGTATATGATGTTGAAAGACAAATTACACTGACTGACGAATGTAATTACACGCATTATTTTAAGCTGAATGGCGGAATTATATACTCCGGTACACAAAGGATATCAAATGGACATTGGGTTGCAGAATATATCGTGCCTAAAGATATATCATACCGCAACAGCAGGGGGAAAATGGTTAATTATTTTTATAATACCTCAGCCGATGGCGCAGGTATTTATATAAATTTCTATGTTGGAGGAATAGACCCCAATGCGCCCGTTGATTCAATCGGACCAAGGATAAGCTTATATCTTAATACAAGGAACTTCAGGACAGGTGATGTAGTTAACAAGAATTTCAACCTTATTGCCGATCTGTATGATGAGTCAGGTATTAATACTACAGGAACAATAGGCCACAAAATTGAATCAATAATAGATAATAACGAAAATAATAAGGTTGACCTGACAAACTTTTATAACAGCGATACATCTTATACATCAGGCAGTCTTGAATACGGGTTTGCGGATATTACCGAAGGCAAACATGTACTTCGCCTTAAGGCATGGGATACATATAACAATTCATCTGAGGCAGAGATTGAATTTAATGTATCAGATGCAGCAAACCTGAGTGTAATGAACGTGTATAATTATCCGAATCCGTTTAAAGATAATACAACCTTTACATTCCAGCATAATTATCCGAATCCTATTAATGTTAAGATTAAGATTTATACAGTAGCGGGGCGTCTAATCAGGGAAATAAGCCAGCCTAATGTAACGGATAAATTTGTGGCAATAGCCTGGACAGGTAAGGATGAAGATGGGGAAACTTTAGGAAATGGTGTTTATATTTACAAGCTTATAGTTGAAACAGGTGAAGGGCAGGCAATAACAAATATTGGTAAGCTTGCTGTGTTGAAATAAAATAGTTAATTATAATAATATTAGGAGGTTACAATTGATTTCAAAACCCAAAATGCTGCTTTTAGCAGGTCTTATTGTGTTATGCGGTAAGCTTTATGCGCAAGGAGAATCTGCTGTTCCCTTTTTACTTATCGGTCCTAACTCTTTAAATGCAGGTAAGGGTGAAACCGGAACCGGGCTGGTTAATGATGCAGCTGCAATGTTCTGGAATCCCGCAGGACTTGCTTTCCAGAAAGGTATTCAAATATCAATCACACATTCACCATGGCTCCCGGGTCTGGGTCTATCGGATTTATTCTATGATTACCTCGCAGCTAAATATCATCTAAAAAAATTAAAAGGTACGCTGGGGCTTAGCATAACTTATCTTAATATAGGTGAAATTATTCAGACTGATGAGTTTGGAAATGAAACAGGCAAGTACCAGGCTTTTGACGGAGCCCTTGCTGTAGGTTATGGCACAAAAGTTACAAAAGATCTTGGTGTTGGTGTAGTTACCCGCTTTATTTACTCAAAGCTGGCAGTTAACCAGGTTGGTAATGAAAGGGGAACGGGAATTGCCTATGACCTGAGTTTTGATCTATCAACTCTGTGGCGTCCTACAAAAACCAAATTGAAATTTATAGATAACAAGGTTGGGATCGGTGTTAATATATCTAACATTGGACCTAAAGTCACTTACGTAGATGAAAAACAGGCAGATCCTCTCCCGACAAATCTCAGGCTTGGTCTTGCATATGATGTTTATCAAAGTGAATTTAATAATATTACTTTAACGGCTGATTTTGCAAAGCTGCTTGTTAAAAGACGCCCCGAAGGACAATCTGACCCCGTTTATAAAGCAATATTTACCTCCTTTGGCGACGGGTTTAATGAAGTCATGAGATCGATACAAAGCTCCGTTGGTGCCGAATACTGGTATGGTAATCCTAAGCTGATCGGCCTCAGAGGCGGATATTTTTATGAAGACCCCAACAAGGGTAAAAGAAAATTCATAACACTTGGTGCAAGCTTAAGATACAGCATGTATGGGTTTGATTTCAGTTATATAAGTACAATCGAGGAAAATCATCCTCTTGCTAATACATTAAGATTTACGTTATCGGTTAATTTTGGCAAGAATGACGAACAAACCAAAAAAGAGCCGGTTAAGACCCCCGACGAAAAAGACAAAAAATAAAAAATGATCCAGCATAATCTTGCCTTTAAGCGGATATTGATCCCTGTAATCTTATGGGGATTAATATCCGCCTCATTTAATATTAATGCTCAGAATAATTTTTCTAATAATGGAATAAAGCTTAACCATCCCTTAAACTATAACCCTGCTGTTAAACCATTTAATTATAACAAACATTTTCTATTTCAGGCATTGGCACCTGAGACTCTTTATGTTTATGCCATAATGGTTCAGTTTAAACCTGATACTGAAGGACAGACAACAGGAAATGGTCAATTTGATAGATCCAGTGATTATCAGGATTCTGTAGACGCCCCTCCGCATGACAGCCTGTATTTTATACATAAATTAGAATTCCTGAAAAATTATTATTGGAAAGCGTCAAAGGGTAAGCTTTTAATAAATTATCAGTTGTTCGGTCAGGTACGTAATCTCGCAAATGAAATGAAGGACTATTCACCCAGAAGGGGAGAAAATCTGCTGAGAATGGGGAATCTTTTTTATGATGCATGGCGGTCTGCAGATAGTGTAATAAATTTTTCCGGAATTGACCCTTCACACTCAGCATTTATTATTTTCCATGCAGGAGTTGGTAAAGATGTAAATTTAGAAGGCTTCTTTCAGGGCGAGCTTGACCTTCCTTCGATATACATGGGATTAAACACTCTTAAATCGATTTACGGTGATACAACTCAGGGTTTTCATACTACCAAAGGGGTTATAATTCCG
>DASXTZ010000395.1:0-6179 GCA_036505135.1 Ignavibacteria bacterium | reverse complement strand
AATGCACTTAAACCGGAAGAAATTCCAATTCGGATAACAGGCTCGGAGAAGTGCAATACATGCCACAGCCTTAAAGCATTAGGCAACCAGCAGAAATCATGGGATGAATCAGCGCATTCAAAAGCGTATAATACGCTCCTTTCTGACAAAGCAAAAATATTTAATAAAGAAAAGGGGCTTGAAACGCCTGAGCAAAACAAGCTTTGTATCAGATGCCATACAACAAAAGGAATATTAATAACAACCGATGCAGATGTTACTTATAACGTAGCTGAAGGAGTAGGGTGTGAAGCATGCCATGGTGCCGGTTCGGATTACTCTCCTGCTGAAATTATGAAAGAAGAGGAATTATTTATCAAACACGGAGGGGTTGTTGGAAATGAGGAAACTTGCCTGAAGTGTCATTCACAAAACGCCTGGAATAAATCAGAACAAATTAGTGAAAGTGTCTGCCCTTTCCAGGATAAAGATTTCAATTATAAAACATCATTTGAGAAAATAAAACATCCGCTTAACAAAGAAAATATTAAATGAAACAATATAATTTAAATAATAGCAATAATGAAAGCGAACGGCCTATCGGAGTATTTGATTCAGGTATAGGAGGCTTAACTGTAGTAAAAGAGCTTAACAAGCTGCTGCCTAATGAAAAAATAATTTACTTTGGAGATACTGCAAGAGTGCCATATGGAAACAAATCGAAAGAAACTGTTATTCATTACTCACTTCAGATAGCATATTTCCTGCTCAAGAAAAAAATTAAAATGCTTGTTGTTGCCTGTAATACTGCATCTTCGGTTTCTCTTCCAACATTAAAGCGGCATCTGCATATACCGATTATCGGAGTTATAGAGCCGGGAGCAAAAACAGCAGTTCAATTATCAAAGAAAAAAAAAATTGGCGTTATCGGAACCCTTGGAACAGTAAAATCTAATTCATACAAAAAGGCATTACAGAAGCTCGATGGAAAGATAACTGTTTCACAGCACCCCTGCCCGCTGTTTGTGCAGCTTGCCGAGGAAGGATGGCATAATAATATTATCGCTCAAAATGTATCAGATGAATATTTGAAGGCTTTCCGGAATAAAAAAATAGATACTTTAATTCTCGGCTGTACACATTATCCTCTGCTAAAGACCGTAATTCAAAAAACAGTTGGAGGAAAAGTTGTGTTAATAGATTCAGGCAGAGAAACTGCAAAAGAGGTTAAAAGAATTCTTGAAAAGCGTGGTTTATTAAATGAACATGCTAATTCTAAGAAGAAAACATCAATATTTTATGTTTCCGATTTTCCACATAAATTTAAAGAAGTGAGCCAGAGGTTTCTATCAAAGAAACTTGAAAGGGTGCACAAGATTAAGTTATGATTTCGGATTGCGAGTCTGTGATAGTTTTTAGTGTCACCTGACACTACTTAAATAAACTGGATTCCCGCATTCGCGGGAATGACAAACAAATATGACTGAACAGGAAATTCTTCAAATATTAAAAGATTCAAATGCGCTGCTTGAAGGACATTTTGTGCTAACCTCTGGTTTTCATAGTCCTCAATACATCGAGAAGTTTCGAATTCTCGAGCAGCCTCACTATACAGAAATGCTTTGCAGAGAAATAGCAGGAAGATTTCAGTTTGATGATGTTACTCTTGTAGTTGGCCCAATGACCGGAGGAATAATACTTTCTCATGAAATCGGCAGACAGTTGCACGTAAAATCAATTTTTACGGAGCGGGTCGATGGCAAAATGACCTTCCGCAGAGGATTCACTATATCACCAAAAGACCGGGTATTGATAGTTGAAGACATTATAACAACAGGAGGAAGCGTCATGGAAGTTATTGAAGAAGTTAAGAAATTCCGCCCAACAATAGTTGGCGTTGGCGCAATAGTTGATAGAAGCAACGCAAAAACCCAATTTGGGTATACCTTTAAGCCTCTTTTGAAAATGGATGTCATTGCATATAAACCTGAAGAATGTCCACTCTGCAAATCAAAAATTCCAATCACGAAACCCGGAAGCACAAGTAGGAGCAATTGAATTAAACAATTAATCGAATCAGATAGAATAATTCTCTTATTTAGCCACAAGTAAAATAAACCCAATCTTAATTATTCTCCAATTAAAAATTGAATATATCCTCTATAATTTTGTATCATTGAATAAAAAAATCATACAGGAGTCAAAAATTGTCATCAATATTTAATAATGATGAGTTCCAATTTTGTTATACAACCGATTGAATCCGCTTTCTTCTGCTTTAGCGGATTTTTTTTGCCGCAGAACCTGGCATCTTTTATCTTTCATTTAGAATTTTACTCTTCTAAAAATTTATTTATATTATTCCTGGTGGTCATTGCGGGCATTAATTAAAGGGTTGATGCTTATCAACCGTTTCATAAAATTTGATTAATATCACAATGAATTCCGTAAAATCAATTTTAATTGCTTCCTTCCTCATCTGCTCGGTAACAAACTCACAAACAAGTTTCAATATGCATTTATTGCAGCATTTGGACCCCCATCCCTATGTAAACGGGAATTCAATTGGAATGTGGGGTTACATTCAGAACGGAAGAGAGTATGCAATTTTTGCCTGTAACGGCGGCACTTCATTTATTGATTGTACTGATTCCACCAACATTCATGAGGTTGCATTTCTGTCAAGCAATTTTTCAAACTGGAGAGATTTTAAAGTCTACCAGCACTGGGTGTACATTGTAAATGATGTTGGCGGAGGAATGCAAATAGCAGATCTGCAGTATCTGCCTGATTCAGTTCATTTAGTAAGAACATATACATTTACTGGATTTGTAAGGGCACACACTATACAGCAATCAGGGCCGTACTTATATTTGAATGGAGGAAACTACCTTGTTGGAGGAGTTGTAGTTCTTGATCTAACAACTGACCCCACACTGCCCGTAAAACGAGGGCAATGGGAAACACAATATGTGCATGACGAAAGAGTATTGAATGATACCCTTTGGGCATGTAATATTTATACAGGTACTATAAGCGTAATTGATGCAAACAATAAAGATAGCTTGCGCCTTGTAACAAATTGGATGAACGGCACTGGGCCTATGCCACATAACTGTGCTATAACCAATGACAGGAGATATCTTTTTGCTACAGATGAAATACTTAACCCGGTAGGCAGGCTTAAAATCTGGAACATTGAAAACATAAATAATCCAATACTGGTAACAACATGGTACCCTGCCGGAGGTGATTCTTCCAACGTTCATAACGTTGAAATATATGATAACCTTGCTGTCATTTGTCATTATACTGCCGGTATAAGAGTGTTGGATATATCAAATCCACAGACTCCGGTTGAAATAGCATGGTATGATACTTATCCCCAAAACAATGGTAATACATGGAATGGATGCAAAGGAATATATATGCTGCCATCGGGGAAGATACTGGCAAATGACAAACAAACAGGTTTTTATTGTGTTAAGCTTGGGAATCCTATCGGGATAAATCCAATAAGCAGCAGTGCTGAAGAATATTCATTAAGGCAGAATTACCCTAATCCATTCAACCCTGTTACAAATATTGAGTTTACAATACCAAAAAATTCAAACCTGACGCTGAAAATATACGACATTTCGGGTAAAGAAATAGGTACGTTAATCGATGGATATATAAAGGCAGGCTATAATAGAATAACATATGACGCATCAAATCTTTCAAGCGGAGTTTATTTTTACAGGCTGGATGCTGAAAAATATTCAGAAACAAAAAAAATGATATTGGTAAAATAGCAATAAAACAACAATGCAAGGAGTCTAATATTTCAAATGACTTTGCATTTTTGAACAAAGCGGATAAACTCAGGTATGCCTGAATCCTTTCGCTTCGCTCAGGGTGACAACCCCCGGCAACTATTGATAATTCCCCATTCATTGCATATTTTCTGCAAAAAAGCTATATTTGAGATTGTTTTTTTCAATTTTAAGAGCTACCGCTGACGTTGAAAAATAGCGGATAAGGAGAGATTTACACATATATGGGCTTAATGAATAAGCTTCGGGATAAAACGCATATTATCCTTATAGTTTTAGTTATCGCTTTTCTTGGCACAATTGTATTCGAATGGGGAATGGATTACCTGGGCATGAGGGGCGGCCAGACTATGGAGCTCGGTATGGTTAATGGCCAGGAAATAAGCGCAAAGGAATATGACGACCAGGTTCAGTTCTATATTGAACAGCAAAGAAAGCAAACCGGCGAAGACCCTGATGACAACATGATACAAATGTTAAAAAATCAGATATGGGATCAGTTCGTATCACAAAAACTTATTGAACAGGAAATAAAAAAGATCGGCATCCAGGTTACTAATCAGGAAATAATTAATTGGGTGTATAACTCTCCTCAAACTTTGCCTGACGAAATTAAGAAGAATTTTATTGATTCTACAGGACAGTTCAATATGGGCTTTTACCAGCAGGTTCTTGCAACCAAAACTCCTGAGATACAGCAATTCTGGGCAAATGTTGAGCAATACTTAAAGCAGAGGCTGTTAATGCAAAAGCTTGAAAGCGTAATTACCGGTACTGTAAGAGTAACAGAAGGAGAATTATTACAAAAATATAAAGATGACAATATTGTAGCTTCATTTAATTTTGTATTCCTTGATGCCAGCTCAATTCCTGATAACCAGGTTCAAATATCAGAAGAAGAGTTGAAAGCGTATTATGACAAACATAAGGAAGATTACAAAAGGGAAAAATCTGCAAAGCTAAAATATGTCATTTTTTCCGATGCAGCAACAATTGATGATTCTTTAACTACAGAAAAGCAGCTTAGAGCATTAGTAAAGGATCTAAAACGTCTTGATCCAAATGACTCAACTACATTTGCAGTGGTAAATGATAATTCATCAGTTAAATTTGTGAATAAATTCTCAAAACCAAATGAATTTTCAACCGAAGTTACAAATTTTCTCTTTACTGCTAAAAAAGACAGTATATCTGATGTCATAAAAGCCAGCGATGGGTATAGCATTGTAAGGCTCGTAGACTCGAAGGAAGGAAGCGATGTATTTGTAAAAGCATCGCACATTTTAGTAAATTTTGGTACTGATACAGTCGCCGCCAAATCTAAGGCAGACCAGATTCTTGCAAGAATAAATAAGGGAGAAGACTTTTCAAAGCTGGCTGGAGACCTTTCAGATGATCCTGGCACAAAAGTTAAAGGCGGTGATTTAGGCTGGTTTACTAAAGGCGCTATGGTAAAAGAGTTCGAAGAAGCAGCTATGAATGCTCCTTTGGGCAGTGTTGTAGGTCCAATTAAATCACAATTCGGTTATCACATTATAAAGGTTTTTGACAGGCAGAAAAAAGAGTTTAAGGCAGCGGTCATAAAAAAAGCGGTGAAGCCTTCAACCAGGTCGAAAGATATTGCAAGAAAGAAAGCTGAAGATTTTACTTTTATTGCAAGAAAGGGTAACTTTGAAGAAGAAGCAAAAAAAATAAACATGCCGGTTCTTGATATACCAGTGGTTTCCAAAGGCTCATTTATTCCGGGTATTGGAAATAACAGTACAGTAATTAAATTTGCTTTAGATGAAGGCAAAGGAGCCATAAGCGATCCTATTAAGCTTCAAAACGGCTACGCTGTTTATTATATTGTCGAAAAACTTCCAGAAGGTTATATGGGCTTTGAAGAGGTTAAAGCGCTGGTAAATTCTAAAGTTCTTTTAGAGAAAAAGCTTGATATGCTTAAAATTCAGGCTCAGGATCTGAAAACAAAGATTTCCGGAAACGATTTAAATTCTTTAAAAGCTGTAAATTCTTCAATTACAATACAATCAGCCGATAGTGTTTCAGTTTCTAAACCCAATGGAATGATAGGGAATGATTTCGATTTTAACAGCATTGTCTATAAAATGACAGGCGGCCAGATATCAGAACCTATTCGTACACAAAAAGGTTACTACCTAGTACAGATGCGGAGCATTACCTCTTTTGATCAGGCTAAATTTGCACAAGAAAGTGATAAATTAAGAACTGAATTATTAGCACAGAAAAAACAAAGTGCTTTCCAGGACTGGCTTGCAGACCTGAAGGAAAAAGCAGTAATAGTTGACAACCGGGATAAATTCGGAAGATAATTTTAAAATAATATAACTTGGCAAAACGCTGCCTGCTATTTTTAATAATTTT
>DASXTZ010000394.1:0-3073 GCA_036505135.1 Ignavibacteria bacterium | reverse complement strand
GACATCTGGGAAATTTAAATAATATTAGTGATGTAATTGCTTCATTTAAAGTTAAAAATATAGTTTTTGCTAAAAGCGATGTGCTTACCAACCAGCTTATTTTGGATCTGATGTGGAAATTGAAAAGGTTTAATTTAAGTTACAATATTTTGTCGTCGGATAGCGAAATGCTTCTGGGAAAATCCGCATTGGATAAGATTGATGATATCTATCTAATGCAAATTGAATATAATATAAACAGGAAATTCAATATATTAGTAAAACGGATTTTTGATTTTTTGATTGGTATTGTTGTTCTTTTGGCTGTTTATCCTTTTGTGTTTTTGGTAAATAAGATTGTTAAATTTGACGAAAAGAAAAACAGGTTCTCTAAAAAAATATTGCTCGTTCCAAAGGTAGTAAACGGTAAATTATCGTTTGTTGGAAGAGCAACATGGGATACAACTGCGACAGGGAAACAATTTTTGGGCAAGAATGGGTTGACTGGTCTGGTTCAAATAAACTATTATAAAAATTTGACGAACGATGAGATAGAATTTTATAACTATTACTATGCAAAAAACCAAAGCATGGCTTTAGATGCTGAAATTATATTACGAACCATTTCATTAATACTATTTAGAAAGAACCTACCAAGATTATGAGCAGGAATGTTCTTGAATTTGAAAAACCAATAATTGAGCTTGAGCAAAAAATTGAGGAGATGCGCAAGCTTTCGGATAGCCTTGATATATCAAATGAAATCAGCAAATTAGAAAAAAAAGTTAATGAGTTAAGAAATTCTGTGTATAAAAATTTAACAAGGTGGCAAATAGTACAAATTGCAAGACATCCGGAAAGACCTTATAGTCTTGATTATATCTATTTAATGACCGAAAACTTTATTGAACTTCATGGAGATAGAAATTTTCACGATGATAAAGCTGTTGTAGGGGGATTTGCGCTTCTGGAAAATAAACCTGTTATGATAATCGGTCAGCAAAAAGGTAGAGATACCAAATCAAATATATACCGGAATTTTGGAATGATGAATCCCGACGGCTACAGGAAAGCATTAAGGCTAATGAGATTAGCTGAAAAATTTAACAGGCCGGTTATAACTCTTATTGATACGCCGGGTGCTAATCCCGGTATGGATGCGGAAGAAAGGGGACAAGCTGAGGCAATTGCAAGAAATATTCAGGAAATGATGAAGCTTAAAACACCCATAATTGTGTGTATAATAGGTGAAGGGGCTTCAGGAGGGGCATTTGGAATAGGCGTGGGGGATAGAACCCTGATGCTGGAATACTGCTGGTATTCCGTTATTTCCCCGGAATCCTGCTCAAGTATTCTCTTTAGAAGCTGGGAATATAAAGAACAAGCTGCCGAGGCGCTTAAATTAACAGCTCATGATTTGATGGAACACAAAATTGTTGACAGAATTATTCCTGAGCCTCCCGGGGGAGCCCATAGAAATCATAAAGAAGCCGCCGATAACCTGAAGGATGCAATATTAGATGAATTAAAGGCTCTGGAAAAAATAGACCCTGATAAATTTTTAGATATGAGAACAAAAAAATATAGCGCTATGGGGTATTGGGAAGGATGAGCTATTATGATAAACAAATCTGCCAAATTCCTTGTTAAGGGCGGTAAGCCATTAAACGGAAAAATAAAAATTAGCGGAGCTAAAAACGCTGCTTCAAAGCTTATAGTATCTTCACTTCTAACCGATCAGCCAGTACGAATTTCTAATTGCCCGATTAGCATTGGTGAAATTAGTATTACTAAAGAAATTTGTGAAATAATTGGGACAAAATTTATCAAGTTCCAAAACAATGAAGTTGTTGTCCAAACAAAAACTATAAAAGAATTCTCTTTCTCTGCTGATCTGGGGATTGTAAACAGGATAAGCATATTAACAGTTGGACCTTTATTAACGAGAACGGGGGAAGCAAAAATTCCTAAACCGGGAGGCGATCAAATTGGTGCACGGCCTATTAATTTTCATCTTGATGGGTTAAGGAAGCTCGGTGTCCAGATTAAAGAATATAAAGATTTTTATCTATTAAAGGCTAAACGGCTTGTTGGCTGTGATATTACCATGCCTTACCCTTCGGTTGGTGCTACTGAAAACGTCATTCTCAGCTCAATTCTTGCAATTGGAAAAACAACTTTACATAATGCTGCAATGGAGCCTGAGATCATGGATTTGATCATGATGCTGCAAAAAATGGGCGCCATAATAGATGTTAGGACTGATAGAACCATTGTCATAATTGGTGTTGATAAGCTTAATGGAGCCAACCATAGAGTTATCCCCGACAGGCTTGAAGCTGCGTCTTTTGCAAGTGCCGCGATTGCATCTAAAGGCAATGTTTTGATTGAAGATGCTCAGCATAAAGATATGATAACGTTTCTCAATACGATAAGGCTAATAGGAGCGGAATATGAAGTAGAGGAAAAGGGAATAAGATTTTATTATAAGGGAAAGCTAAAACCAATAAATATTGAAACCGATGTACATCCGGGATTTATGACTGACTGGCAGCCTCCGATGACAATTCTTTTATCACAGTCTGAAGGCATATCCACAATTCATGAAACAGTGTATGAGAACCGTTTCGGTTACGTTAAAGAGCTGAATAAAATGGGAGCAAATATTAACCTTACAAAAGACTGCCTTGGCAGGCCATGCAGATTTTATGGAACTGATTACAAACATAGTGCAATTATAAATGGTCCCACTACTTTTAAAGGTGCAGAAATATTAGTGCCTGATATAAGAGCGGGATTTTCATATCTTGTTGCCGCATTGCTGGCTAAAGGTGAAACTATCGTTAATGGAATCCATTATATCGATAGGGGATACGAGAAAATTGACGAGAAGATGAAGAAACTTGGGGTTGAGCTAAAAAGGATTTAACTGTAATTATATTCCAGAAGTTTCTATCTTCTTACTTAACACCATCGCTCCTAAATACAACACCGCAGCAATTACAAATACTACTTTAAACCCATAGCTCATTGTAAGCATTACAACCAAAATACTTCCTAAGACCGAGAAAAAGCCATTCACGCCCCAGCCGTA
>DASXTZ010000393.1:0-2072 GCA_036505135.1 Ignavibacteria bacterium | reverse complement strand
ATTGTTATGGCTACTACATAAAGGCTGCGGAATTGATTATCGATAAATCTTTTCAGCAAATAACCAAATATTAATATGGGAATTGTTCCTATACAAACCTGGAAAAATAATCTTGTATGCGGGTCAGATTTAAAATCTTTCGACCTTAAACTTCCGGCAAAACTTTTAAGCATCTCCATTAAATCTTTCCAGAAATAAATAATGATAGCAATCATAGTCCCTATCTGCATAACAGCAGTGTACCCTGAACCGATATCTTTCCAGCCGAAAAAAGCAGGGATTATTCTTAAATGTGCGGTGCTGCTTATCGGAAGGAATTCCGTTAAGCCCTGAATAATTCCTAAAAAAACAGCTTTAAATATTTCCTCCATTTATAATTAATTTAAATAAAAAGATAAACCAAGACGCGCTCCTACACCATAGCCACCCAGATTGACTTCCTTGCCGGTTGAAGTTCCTTTCAATAAGCTGCCATTGCTGTCTTTTAAGGATGAAGTCGAAGATGCAAAGACAAAGCCGCTGATGTAAGTTTCGAGATTTTTAGATAATTTAGGGCCAAAAATAACTTCACCCCTGAAAGAAAAACCATTAGCTGTGTAGCCAATGGTATTACTTGTATTTACATTGTTTTCCAGTTTGTACAGATGAAACCCGCCGCCAGCGCCGAATTTAAATGTGTACTTTGGATTTTTAAGATTATAGAAAATCATCAGATAAGGCTGATGGGAGGTTATTGTATAATCAAAAACATAATAAATAAAACTGTAACTATTGCTCCTGATAAAATATGAATAATCCAGCTTTACAGAAATGTTTTTTGCAAATTCATACGCAATACCTCCGAAAAATTCAATTCCGGTTGAGAAAGTCTTTATACTATCCCTTGCTGATACCGGAAGCTCATTTCGCAGGTAGTCGGTATATGAAGGGGTTGCTCCATAGTCTATTCCCATACCAAGAGAAAAAATTAAAGAGCTTTGCTTTTTATTTTTTACCTGTGAATACGGCTGGGAATTTGTTAAAAACAATAATAGTATACAAAAACAAATTATTAAAAAAAAGCTTCGCTGCACTATACATCCAGGTTCTTTACATATTTAGCATTCTTTTCGATAAAGTCTCTGCGCGGTTCAACCTCTTCACCCATTAGTGTTTCAAATACTTTATCGGCTGCAATTGCATTTTCAATTGTAACTTTTAAAATAGTTCTTGTCTCCGGATTCATAGTTGTTGTCCACAGTTGTTCAGGATTCATTTCACCTAAACCTTTGAATCGTGAAATAGAAATGCCCTTTCCATATTTTTGAACATTTTCACCATTTTCACTGATTTCAACCTCAATTTCCTGTGCTGCTTTTTCTTCTTTCTTTAAAGCTTTACCGTTTTTTTCATTAATTTTAAATCTTTTTAAAATTTGATCCTTCTCATCTTCATCATAAGCATAATGCTCTTCTTTATGAACCTTAATTTTATATAGAGGGGGCTGTGCTATATACAGCTTACCAAGCTCGATTATTTCTTTCATGTGCCTGAAAAAGAATGTTAAAAGCAGAGTCCTGATATGGCTTCCATCAACATCGGCATCGCACATGAGAATAATTTTATTGTACCTTAACTTGGCTTCATCAAACTCATCGGTATTGCCAAGCCCTGCGCCAAGGGCGGTTATTATTGATCTTATTTCATCATTTTCAAGTATCTTGTTCATTCGTGCTTTTTCAACATTTAATATTTTTCCCTTTAGTGGAAGTATCGCCTGGAATCTCCTGTCTCTTCCCTGCTTAGCTGAACCGCCTGCTGAATCACCCTCAACAAGATAAATTTCGCAGTGTTCGGGGTCATTTATAGAGCAATCAGCCAGTTTTCCCGGCAACCCGGAAAATTCAAGTGCGTTTTTCCGCCTGATAAGCTCCCGTGCTTTTCTTGCAGCTTCCCTTGCCTCAGCTGCCCTCATGCATTTTTCAATTATCTTCTTAGCCGCTGAAGGATTTTCCTCAAGATATAATTGGAGCTGGTCGCCAACTATTGTCTCAACTATACTCTTAACTTCACTGTTTCCCAGCTTTGTTTTA
>DASXTZ010000392.1:0-4191 GCA_036505135.1 Ignavibacteria bacterium | reverse complement strand
TCCAATACCGCTTTTTTAATGTCAAGCTCAATTTGGTTTCTCAGGTTTGCAACATCTTCCTCTGCGGATTTATAATTTATAATCGCCTGTTGTTTCGTTTTATCTGTGCTAAACCCCTGAAATATAGGGTAACTCAGCGTTAAGCCGATAGAAAAAACTTTCGAGTTAGTGATTTTATCGATCTCATTTCCTGAAAGCTGGTAAGAACTGAACCCGGTTAAAGTAGGGAACAGCAGAAAGCTTTCAGCTATATCAATATTAGTTTGCAGTATGCCAAGATTGTATTGTGTTGACCTGTAGTCATACCTGTTTTTTAAAGCTGTACTTACAAGTGTATTAATATTTGAATTACGGTTAACATAATCTTCAAGTGATTCGTAGCTTACTGGCGTAACAAATTCATTTTTATTTACAGTATATGCGTGGTCTATAGGAAGGGTTGCATCAAAAGCCAGGTCTGCAATTGATTTATCGAGATTATTTTTTGCCTGTTCGACTGCCAGCTCATTTTGGGCTACAACTACATCCTGTTTATAAACATCAGCAAGTGTCCGTTTACCGACTTCTACAAAAATTTTAATTTTATCAAGCTGGGCGCGGGAATCTTCAAGTGTCGCCTGGTTTATTATTACTATCTGGTCATTTTTTAAAACTGTTATATAATCAGTCAGGATTTTAATAGTAACGTCACGTTTAAGATTCTCAAGTTTAATTTCGAGATAATTCTGAGTTTTCTTCTGCAGGTCTATGTTATCATAATTAGCTAAACCGTTAAACAGAGTAACATTAGATCTTAAAGTAAAATTGTAATTACTTGTTGTTGTATTTTGAATCCCTACTGGAATATTTACACCTCCAATGTTCTGAGTGCCTCCCTGAATAATCTGGTTTGTGCGAGTCCAGCCGGTTGAGAGAGTTAAATCAGGTAATAAGTCGCCATAGCTTTCTTTGATACTGTATTCCTGCGACTCTACTGAATATTCCGCCTTAACGATACCGGGATTGTTTCTATATGCATTTAAAATGGCTTGACGCAAAGTTAAATTGGTGGTTTGTGAATATAAACACTGAGCTAAAGTTAAAAAAACAAGAAAAAGAGAACTAAATTTAGTTTTAGACATAAAATGTGTATTACGTATGATTTAAGACTAAAAAAATCGAATCAAAGTTTCAAAATATAACTGTATTTCATTAAATTAAATGTAAAAAGATATTAACAAATAGCAGAGTAGTGTCCTAATTTAAGCTGAACCTATTTTTATAGTTACTTGTTAATTAAATAAAAACAAGAAATATTACAGAAAAATTATGTTTATAAGCTATATTTTTCCCGGATTGCTTTTCTTCAGCTTTTTTTCATGCAGTGATAAAGTCAAAGAAAACGAGCAGAAGGTTATTAAACAGGCTGTTGATATTAAATATGAAGTTTTTGCAGCAGGCTTGCAGGTTCCGTGGAGTATTGTTTTTACATCTGCAAGCAGAGTTCTCATTAATGAAAGACCGGGAAGACTGAGGATAATAGAGAACGATAATCTTCAGCCTAATCCATTACATACATTCAATGATGTTTCCAGCAGCTCAGAAGAGGGATTAATGGGATTAGCTTTAGACCCTAACTATAATAGCAATAAAATATTATACTTAAGCTATGCCTATAAGAAAGATAATAGCTTATTTGTAAAGGTTGTCAGATTTAAGGATAACGGAAATAACCTATCGGATGAGACCATAATTCTTGATGGCTTGCCTGCCGAAAGATATCATGCAGGGTGCCGTTTGAGGTTTGGCCCCGATGGTAAGCTATATATAACTACCGGGGATGCAGGTGAGCGGAAATATGCCCAGGATTTAACCAAGACGCATGGAAAGATTTTGAGAATTAACGGTGACGGCTCCGTTCCGACTGATAACCCATTCCCCGGCTCGCCTGTGTGGAGCTACGGGCATAGAAATCCGCAGGGAATAGACTGGTATCCCGGAACAAGTATTTTGTGGGAAACCGAGCATGGTCCCTCCGGATTCGATGGACCAGGCGGCGGCGATGAGGTTAATGTAATCGAAAAGGGTAAGAACTACGGCTGGCCGGTTGTATCTCATGAAAACAGCAAGGAAGGAATGGAATCACCGCTTCTTGTTTTTACGCCAGCAGAAGCGCCCGCATCGGGAGTTTTTATTAAATCTGATAAAATACCTGAATACAAAAACAATTTCTTTTTTGGGTGTCTGAGAGGCGAAGGAATTATAAGGGTGGTGGTTGACGAGAATGACCGCACCAAAGTAAAATCGTACGAAAAATTTGCAACTGATTTTGGAAGAATTAGAGATGTTGCCGAAGGACCGGATGGTTATATATATTTTTCCACCAGCAACCGTGATGGCAGAGGAAAAGTAAGAGAAGGAGATGATAAAATTTTCCGTATAACGCCAAAATAAATAATTGAGATTTACCTGCTATAACTTAATATAATTCATTATATTTTGTAAAAATATATTTGATTATGAAAAAAATATCTACAAGTATATTTTTAATGCTCCTTTTTGTTCTTACATTAAATGCACAGGTATCACAGGAATGGGTTAACAGATACAGCGGGCCCATTAGTAATTATAACTCTCCCAGCCTAATTACAAATGACGAATCTGGAAATATTTATGTTACCGGCTCGAGTGCGGGAAATAACTCAGGCTTGGATATTGTTACTATAAAATACAGCTCGTCAGGCTCCATGCTTTGGACAGCGCGTTATAACGGGTATGCTAATTTAGATGACGAGGCAGCTTCAATAGTTATTGATCAATCCGGCAACGCTTACGTAGCGGGAACTGCTTCAAATGCGGGCACAATGAAAGACATTATAACAATAAAATATAATCCGATAGGTCAGCAAATATGGGCAGTTAGCTATAATGGAACATTGAATCAAGATGACGCTGCAAATGCAATGATAATTGATAATGCAGGTAATATTTATGTAACAGGTTACACAACAGGAACTTCGTCGCAGGATTTTGTTACAATCAAATATTCACCGGACGGCGCATTGCAATTGGTTAAAATCTATAACGGACCTGGAAATACCTATGATGAAGCTTTTAATATTACTGCTGATGGTGATAATGTATGTGTTTGCGGATTAAGCAGGAGTATATATACCAAAAGGGATTATGCAACAATAAAATACAGTTCTGCCGGAAATGAGCTTTGGGTTGCAAGGTATGATGGACCATCTCATGGTTATGATATGGCATATGCGGTAACAGCAGACAATATTGGTAATGTGTACGTAACCGGCACAAGCTGGGATTGGTATTACGGATATGATTATTTGACTGTAAAGTATAACTCTGAGGGTGTAGAACAATGGAACGCCCGCTATGAAGGAGGCGGAACAGGAAGCGACATTGCAAAATCTATCCGGGTTGATATGAGCGGAAATATTTATGTTACAGGTGAGGTGTGGACAAGCGCTTATAATAAAGATTACGGAACAATCAAATATGACCAGGATGGGAATACTTTATGGATCAGGGTATATGATGGCCCGGGAAACAGTAATGATATCGCAAACTCAATGGCTATGGATAACTCTGGTAACATATATGTAACCGGCTGGAGCAGAAATACATCAAATTTCGGAACTGAAGATTTTTGCACCGTTAAATACAATTCCAATGGCTTACAGAAATGGGTTATGAGGTATAATGGAGCCGGGAACAATGAAGATATTTCCAATGCTATTGCTGTTGATGTATCCGGCAATGTTTTTGTTACAGGCAGAAGTAAATTAAGCAGTAATAACTATGAAATTTCTACCATCAAATACAGCCAGCCCATTGGAATAGATCCTATTTCGAATAATATTCCCAATAAATTTGAGCTTTTTCAAAACTATCCGAACCCGTTTAATCCATCAACAAAAATAAATTTTAATATCCCAAAAAGCACATTTGTTAATTTAATTGTTTATGACGCTTTAGGCAGAAAATTAGCCGATTTAATTAATGAAGAGCTGCAAGCAGGTCAATATTCATATGAACTGGACGCGGCAAATTTTCCGAGTGGGGTTTATTTTTATAAACTAATCTCTTATCGGTCTGACGACTTAGAGCGGTCTTACGGTTATACAGATACCAAGAAAATGATAATAATTAAGTAGGTAAAAACAAAAAAATTGATTAAAGTTAAGTATT
>DASXTZ010000391.1:0-2675 GCA_036505135.1 Ignavibacteria bacterium | reverse complement strand
TACAAACGCTCAAAAATAAGAAAATTTAAGCAATTGTATCTCCTTTTGTGTATAATTAATTTTGAAATTTCAATTTTTAATAAGCTATGAATGTACTGGTTATCGGCTCGGGCGGAAGGGAACACGCAATTGTATGGAAATTGAAACAAAGCCTGAAGATTGAAAAGCTATATGCAGCTCCGGGCAACCCCGGGATGGCAGAGCTTGCCGAATGTATTGAAATAAAATCAGATGATATTCCGGGATTGCTTAATTTTGCAAAAGAAAATCATATTGGCCTTACAGTAGTAGGCCCCGAAGTTCCTCTTCAGCTTGGAATCGTTAATGAATTTCAAAATGCGGGCTTAAAGATATTCGGGCCAACAAAAGAAGCTGCCAGGCTTGAGATGAGTAAGATATTTGCAAAAGATTTTATGCTCAGATATAACATTCCTACTGCAAAATACAGAACATTTAATACCGATACCAGGCGCGAAGCTGTTCATTACCTTGAATCATTAAGCTATCCTGTTGTTATCAAAGCCGATGGGCTTGCGGCAGGAAAGGGAGTTATCATTTGCGAAAACAAAGGCGATGCCTTCAACACCGTAGGCGAGTTTTTTGATAACCATGTGTTTGGTGAAGCAGGTGAAAACATGGTTGTCGAAGAATTTCTTACGGGAAATGAAGCGTCTGTATTTGCCATATGTTCAGGAACTGATTATGTTGTTTTGCCGTCTGCACAGGACCATAAAAAAATAGGTGAAGGCGAAATAGGTAAAAACACGGGGGGGATGGGTAGCTTTGCTCCAGCCGCGAAAATCGTAACTGATGAAGTCCTTGAAAAGATAATGCAAAGAATAATTGAGCCGGTGCTTACAGGGATGAAAATTGAAAATAATGAATATTGCGGGTGTTTATACTGCGGCTTGATGATAGATAAAAATAATGACCCTTATGTGATTGAATTTAACGTAAGGTTTGGCGACCCTGAGGCTCAGGTTGTTCTTCCTCTGGTTAAATCAGATTTATTTGAGCTTTTATATGCTTCGGCTGCCCATAACCTTAACGGCTTTGAATTTTCAACATTTAACAATTACTATGCCTGTGTTGTGCTGGCGTCTGAAGGATATCCTGATAAATATGAAACAGGAAAAGAAATCACGGGGCTTGATGGAGTGGGCGATGATTGCATAATATTTCATGCAGGCACAAAAAAAGTGGATGGTAAAATCGTTTCAAATGGCGGAAGAGTGTTAGATGTTGTTGGCTTTGCTGAAACTGAACTTGCCGATGCAATTGATTCCGCATATATAAATGTTGATAAAATACATTTTGATAATAAATACTTCAGAAGAGATATAGGCTTGAAAGGTTTATAATGAATATTCTTGTAACAGGCGGAGCAGGATTTATCGGTTCACAAATTACGGATGCGTATACAAAGAACGGGCATAATGTTATTATAATAGATAACATGTCAACGGGAGTGCCGGAGTTTATTAATCCGGAAGCGACCTTTTATGAAATGGATATATGTGATGAAAATATCCGCGAGGTTTTTA
Organism: Ignavibacteria bacterium; assembly: GCA_036505135.1. Classification (GTDB taxonomy): domain Bacteria; phylum Bacteroidota; class Ignavibacteria; order Tepidaquicellales; family OLB5; genus DASXTZ01. Next base: position 1,131 of record DASXTZ010000391.1, on the reverse strand, counting down.
AGAAGCATCCAATTGATGTAATTAATCACCATGCCGCACAAATAGACTTAAGGAAATCAGTTGAAGACCCTAAGTTTGATATACATGTTAATGTAATAGGCTCAGTGAACCTGCTTCAGCATGCGGTTGAAAACAGGGTGAAAAAATTTATTTTTGCATCAACGGGCGGGGCAATATACGGCGAGCATGATTACTTTCCCGCCGATGAAATGCATCCGACCCGTCCCTATGCGCCTTACGGCATCAACAAAAATACAGTTGAAAAATATCTGTTCTATTATGATTATGTATATGGATTAAATTATGTTGTGCTGCGTTATGCGAATGTTTATGGCCCAAGGCAGAATCCCCATGGCGAATGCGGAGTGATTGCAATTTTTACCGAAAGAATGTTGAAGGGTGTTGGGCCTTTAATAAATGGCGACGGGCTGCAAACGAGAGATTATGTATTTGTTGAAGATGTTGTGAATGCAAATGTTCTTGCGCTTGAAAATACTACTCCTACCATTTATAACGTGGGAACCTCCAAAGAAACGGATGTGAATTATATATTCCGGCAAATAAATGAATTTGCAGAAACCAATTTTCCCGAAAAACACGGCCCCCCAAAAAAAGGTGAGCAAAGGCGCTCGGTTTTAAGCTATGAAAAAATTAAAAATGAGCTTGGCTGGATGCCTAAAGTCGATATTGAAAAAGGTCTGAGAGCAACTATAGAATATTTTAAGAACCACAAAAGGTAAAAGCGCTGGTTTCGCTTGTAAGTAAAATATTAAAGTCCGATAAAGCTGCAATTGCAAGAGGTATTTCACTTGTTGAAAATGAATCTAAGTCAGCAGGTAAGCTTTTAAAGGCTCTGTATAAAAATACAGGGAAAGGTTACACCGTAGGCATAACCGGCCCCCCGGGTGCAGGCAAGAGCACTCTTACAAACGGCTTAACAAAAATACTGAGGGCGAAAGGTTTTAAAATTGGAATTATTGCTGTTGACCCCACAAGCCCTTTTACTGGAGGTGCTTTGCTGGGAGATAGAATCCGCATGTTGGACTTGCAGAATGATGATGAAGTGTTCATCCGTTCCATGGCTACACGCGGCTCGCTTGGCGGGCTTTCTAAAAAGGCGAAGGAGGCATG
>DASXTZ010000390.1:0-3814 GCA_036505135.1 Ignavibacteria bacterium | reverse complement strand
ATTAACATCTATTAACAAAGGTACTCTTGACATGTAGTAAATTTCGGGGATTTTAATAATATCATATTTTACCTGTAATAAGCAGAGCCCATATCCTACGATGTTTCCGATGATAATCCCTATTATCGAAATGAACATTCCCTGAAAGAAAAATATCATTATGATATCAGAATTCCGTGAGCCGAGAGATTTTAGAATCCCGATTGTTTCCGTTTTTTCAAGAACAAGCATTAATAAAAACCCTATGATATTTATGGCGGCTACTATAATAATTAAACCTAATACTATAGGAATTGGTTCTTTTTGCAGTTCAACCCAGGTAAACAAACCTTTATACATCTGGAAAACCGATTTTGCATTATTATTGGGATAATCTATCTTAGTTTTGATATCATTGGCAACCCTTTTTATTTTTGATATATCGCTTAATATTAATTCAATTCCGGAAACATAACTCCCCATATTAAATAGTTTTTGCGCATCATGTAAATCAACATATAAAAGTACATCATCATAATCCTTTAGTCCTGATTCATATACACCGGTTACTTTAAAAGCTTTAATTTCGGGAGAATTCGTCGGCGATGGTATCCCTGCAGTTGCAATTATAAAAACTTTACTATCCGGAGCAATTCCTAATTTTTCTGCCAGCTTATTACCAATAATTATTTTTGAAATAGAAGAATCTATTTTACCCAACTCCCCTGAACCGTTTATTATTTTCCTTTGCGAGCTGAAAATTGAATCTTCGTTCCTTACGCCTTTAATAATTATTCCTTCGGTCAGCTCTTTATATTTAATAACTGCTTCCCGTTGAACATAAGGATAAGCGTGTTTTACATATAGTTCCTTTGAAGTATCTTTTAATAAAGCAATAACAACACTGTAATTGTTAATTCCTTCCCTTTTAAAAGATGTTATTTGAATATGCGATGAAAGTGCAATAGTCTTTTCGGTGATTTCTTTTTCGAAGCCATTGAGTATAGAAACAGCAATGATTAATGCAGCAACTCCTATTGCAATGCCGGAAATTGAAATAAGGGTTATGAAAGAAATAAAATTTGATTCCTTTCTTGAGCGTAAAAACCGTTTTGCAAGAAAAAAGTTGGCTGACATTAGTTTGCCATTAAATAGCTTTTAATAAATCCATCGATGTTACCATCCATAACGCCTTGCGTATCACTGGTTTCATATTCAGTCCTGTGGTCTTTTACCATATTATACGGGTGGAATACGTATGACCTTATTTGGCTTCCCCACTCTATTTTCTTTTTCGAGCTTTCTATCTTGTTGATTTTTGCCCGTTCTTTCTCTTTTTCAAGCTGGTATAGTCTTGCTTTAAGCATCTTCATAGCATTTTGCCGGTTTTGAAGCTGGGATCGTTCATTCTGGCATTGCACTACAATTCCTGTTGGCATATGGGTAATTCTAATAGCAGTTTCAACCTTATTCACATTTTGTCCACCGGCTCCGCCGCTGCGAAATGTATCAATCTTCAAATCGGATTGATTAATTTCAACTTCGATGTTATCTTCAACAACAGGATAAACAAAAACAGCAGCAAATGAAGTATGCCGCTTCTTATTTGCATCAAAAGGAGAGATCCTCACAAGCCTGTGGACACCATTTTCGGCTTTAAGATAGCCATATGCATACTTTCCGCTTACCTCTATGGTCACGCTTTTAATCCCGGCACTATCACCTTCAAGCATATCAATCAAGTGGGCTTTAAATCCCTGCTTTTCAGAATATCTTAAATACATTCGCATAAGCATTTCAGCCCAATCCTGAGCTTCCGTTCCTCCCGCACCCGAATTAATTGTTAAAATAGCATCATTTTCATCGGTTTCTTCCTTTAGCATATTTTTGAACTCAAGGGTAGAGACTTCTTTTTCAAGATTTTCTGTATCTATTTCAAATATTTCCTCTAAGGTATCATCTTTCTCTGATTCAGCCAGTTCAATCAATGAAAACAAATCCTGATATTTCTTATCAAGAACTTTCCAGGCGTCTATCCATTCATTTAATTTTGTTATTTCCTGAAGGGTTTTTTGCGCAGAGGCATTGTCATTCCAGAAGTCCGGAGTTGATGTTAATTGTTGGAGGGAAGCAACTTTATCTTGCTTTTCATCGACTTCAAAGATACCTCCGCAGGTCTTCGATACGAATTTTGACTTTTTTTAACGCTGATTTAGTATAATCTAACATATATATCTTACTTTAAATATATTTATATAACTATTTTATTTTAAAAGAAGTTACAATTAAATAAAGCTATAAGTTCTATTAACGAGTCCACGGTTACCTCAGGATTCAATCTCCATCATTAACAGAGCCGAAGCCAACGTTTTCCCTTGCGCATCATTCTTAAGTGAAACAGTTCCTCCGCCGCCCAGGGTTTCATGGAGTACAAAATTCAGAGCATTAATATTCGGCATTTCATACCTTTCAACTTTTCCCCGGCATACTCCTTCAAAGTACTTCTTAACAACATCAGCAGTAACCTTTTCTTTTATTACTTCATAATCTATTTTTTTGTATGCAATTAAGCCGATATTAGCAGCATCTCCTTTATCTCCTGAACGCCCATGACATATTTCGGAAAGCTTGATTTTCTTCATTATAAATTAAAAATAATAATAAATGATTGGAATTGCGAGGAAGTACGCTATCAACCTCTTGGATGAGCCTTCTTATAAACATTTTTCAATCTATCCACAGAAACATGAGTATAAACCTGAGTAGTAGAAAGACTTGAATGACCTAATAGATCCTTCACGGCCCTGATATCTGCGCCATGATTTAGAAGATGAGTTGCAAATGAGTGTCTTAAGACGTGCGGGCTCTTCTTTTTAGCCTCAGAAATTTTGGAGATGTACTTTTCGGTAATGCGGTTCAGTAAGGCAGGGTAAAGCTTTTTACCGTTCTTTGCATTAAATATCACGGACCTATCGTAATCACAGCCTTTTTCTTCAAAATACCTCTCTCTTTTAACTAAATATTCTGAAATTGCTTCCATTGTAATCGACCCTAAAGGAATCATGCGCTCCTTTCTTCCTTTTCCCCTGATCCTAACAACACCATTATCAAAGTCAATTTTATCTTCGCTTAGATTAATCAACTCGCTTAACCTTACGCCCGAGCTATATAAAAGCTCCATTATAGCCTTATCTCTTAATCCCCACATGTCCTTTGAGAACATATCAGAGTCAAATAATAATTTTAAGCTGCTTTCTTCTATAATGGTAGGCAGATTTTTACTAAGCTTAGGGAATACAAGGTCACTTGAAGGATTTTCCGAATAAATTTCTTTTCTGTTAAGAAATTTATAAAATGATTTAAGAGTTGATATCTTTCTTGAAATTGTTCGTTTTGAATACTTCATATCGGATTCTATTATGAAAGAGGAAATAAAATCTTTTAAGGTATCTTCGTCAATATATTTTAACTCTATTTTAGGTTTTGAATCTTCTACTCTTTTTGCAATAAAGGTATAAAGGTCATTTAAATCTCTGACGTAATTAACAAGGGTGTGTTTAGAGTAATTCCTTTCATTTATCAAGTACGAAGAAAACTTATTTATAGCGTGGAGTAGGTTCATTATTTAAATTCATGAATTCTGAGCGAAACGAAGACCACAAAGTAGCAGCGAAGCTAATCTCATTTAGTTATATTGTGAGACCCTCTCGCTCAGGAAATTTTATATCGCATCCGATAGACTAGAGAAATTAAAATCAGTAACCTTTAATGCCGGAACATACATTTGAAGCGTCTCATTTTCACTTCCTGTTGCCTTTTCGGGAGTGCTCATATC
>DASXTZ010000389.1:0-5397 GCA_036505135.1 Ignavibacteria bacterium | reverse complement strand
TTTTCTCTGCTGCAGTTAATTACCGAAATAACAGTTAAAAAGAGTAAAAATATAAAACTATACATTTTGAGATTGCTTTTCTTTAACATAAAATTTTTTATTGGTAAAAATTGAGGAAAAACTTAAAAATTGAACTCAATTTTAGCTATTAAATACATGAGTTTCAAGGCAAACTAATCACAAAATGTCGAGTAGATTTTAAAATAATAAATATTTATATTTGTATTCTTAATAAATCAATGGGTGTAATAAAATTTGATAAAAGTATCTATTCAGGACGGCGAATCAATTGACAAAGTTTTAAAGAGATTTAAGAAAAAATATGAAAAGGCCGGAATATTGAAGGAAGTGAGAAAAAGGGGATTTTATGTGAAGCCATCTGTGAAGAAGAGAATGAAGAAAGCCAAGGCTATACGCAGAAATAAAAGAACTATCGCTGAAGAGACTACATAAAATAGAGAATATTTAAAGTTTTAACCCCATCCGGTTATTTTTTGGATGGGTTTTTTTATTAAAGCCTGTCCTGAGCGAAGCGAAGGAACTCATTCTTGGAAGCTATTTCTTCTTCTTAGCTATTTGAAACTCGATTTAACATTAATCTGTTTAAGTTCTTGAATTTACAAAAGAAAGAGTTAAAGGAATACATTAGCGAGGAAGCGGTACAAAAGAGAGTTAACGAATTAGCTCTCCAGATTAGAAGAGATTACGAAGGCAAAAATCCGATTTTTATAGGTGTGCTGAATGGTTCTTTTATTTTTATTGCAGATTTGGTCAGACAAACAGGCTTAGATATGGAAATAGACTTCCTTAAGCTTTCAAGCTATGGTGACAGCAAAATATCTTCAGGAAGCGTAACTTTGCTCAAAGACCTTAATAGTTCGATCGAAAAAAGACATGTAGTGGTCGTTGAAGATATTATAGATTCAGGTCTATCCATTGATTATATTAGAAATCTTATTCTGTTAAGGCATCCTGCTTCACTTGAATTTGCAACTTTATTGTTTAAAAAAGGATTGAGCAAGCTTAACTTTGATATTAAATATATTGGTTTTGAAATACCAAACGAGTTTGTTGTTGGATATGGATTAGACCACGCTCAAAAGTACAGAAATCTGAAGGGTATTTATATTCTCAAAAATGCCTGAACTGTTTCGAAGCGGAGCTTCGAAACAAGATGAGTGTCTTGGCACCGAAGCTCTGCTTCGGTGCAATAAAAAGTTTTTACATTTTTAAACATTTTTTTAAATGCCTGAAAATAATCAGACAAACGGTTCAAATTATAAAGGTCCCCGCAAACGCAGGAACGAAGAATTTAACTGGAATAAAGTATTTAAAGTAGTTCTGGGCTGGAGTGCTATTTTATTCGGATTTTTCCTTATCATGATTTGGACAAAATCAGGCGACACCAGTGAAATTGATATTAATTATGACCAGTACCAAAGGCTTCTTGATTCAAACAAGATACAGGAGGCAGTTGTTAAGGTTGTTGACAAGAGCTACATTTTTCATGGCGTACTAAAGCAGCCTGAATCTATCAATGTTGGCAACACGCAGGTAACAGTGAAAAGATTTTCTGTACGGCTCCCGTACACTAACATAGATGAAAGCCTGGTTAAAAAGTGGAGTGAGAAAAATATTGTCCTTAAAGTTGAGCCTGAAGATACAAACTGGATCGGGCCGCTGATAGGTGCCCTGCCATGGATAATTATTATTGTATTCTGGCTTATAATTATGCGGCGAATGCAGGGGCAGGCGGGCGGAACAAAAGGAATTTTCTCCTTCGGTAAATCACGCGCTAAGATGCTCACCGAAAACCAGCTCCGTGTTACATTCAAAGACGTTGCCGGGGCGGATGAGGCTAAATATGAGCTTGAAGAAATTATAGAGTTTTTAAGGGAGCCTTCCAAGTTCCAAAGGCTTGGCGGCAAGATACCCAAGGGTGTTCTGCTTTTAGGCCCTCCGGGAACAGGGAAAACTTTGCTTGCACGGGCAGTTGCGGGCGAAGCAGGTGTTCCTTTCTTTTCAATCAGCGGTGCAGATTTTGTTGAAATGTTTGTTGGTGTCGGAGCATCAAGAGTGCGTGACTTATTTGAAAAAGGAAAGAAGAATGCGCCGTGCATAATTTTTATTGATGAAATTGATGCTGTTGGACGCCACCGCGGAGCGGGTCTCGGCGGGGGACATGATGAAAGAGAGCAGACACTTAACCAGCTTTTGGTTGAAATGGACGGTTTCGAACAAAATGCAGGCGTCATAATTATTGCAGCAACAAACCGTCCCGATGTTCTTGACCCCGCACTATTGAGGCCGGGCAGATTCGATAGGCAGGTTGTCGTTGATAGGCCTGACGTTAAAGGAAGGGTGGGCATATTTAAAGTCCATACGCGCGATATTCCTCTTGACCCGAATGTAGACCTTGAAGTTCTTGCAAAAGGTACACCCGGGCTTTCCGGAGCAGATATTGCAAACCTTGTTAATGAAGCTGCGCTTCTTGCAGCGCGCAAGAACCGCAACAGCGTTACAATGGCTGATTTTGAGGAAGCAAAAGACAAAGTCATGATGGGAATGGAGAGGAAGAGCCTTATAATTTCCGAAAGAGAAAAGAAAACCACTGCATACCATGAATCAGGACACGTTCTTGTAGCAAAGATGATCCCTGAAGCTGACCCTGTTCATAAAGTAACAATAATCCCAAGAGGCAGAGCGCTTGGCGTAACAACATATTTGCCAATCGATGAAAAGCATACTTATTCTAAAGAATATCTGGAAGCCATGATTGCCTATGCAATGGGCGGCAGGGCAGCGGAAAAACTGGTTTTCAACGAGCTTACAACAGGCGCAGGAAATGATATTGAGCGCGCAACTGCTCTTGCACGTAAGATGGTTTGCGAATGGGGAATGAGCGAAAAGCTCGGCCCGCTTACATTTGGTAAAAAAGAAGAAGAAATATTCCTTGGAAGGGAAATTGCACAGCACCGTGATTACAGCGAGCAGACGGCTATAATAATAGATGAAGAGGTTAAAAAGATTGTGAACAGCTGCATGGATAGGGCAGAGAAAATCCTTAATGACAATATTAATCTGCTTCACAGGCTTTCAAGTGCATTGCTTGAAAGAGAAATACTTGATTCGGAAGAGATTGAAAAGCTGATAAAAGGCGAAGAGCTTCCGCCTTATGAAAAAGCAAAGCCTGAAAATCTTGTTAACGGCCTTTCGCCTGAGCAGAAACTAGACCAGATAATTGATACTAATGGTAATCCCGCTGAAACCCAGGAAAAAGAAAAAGAAAAGAAAAAATAATTCTAAATTAATTGTTATTCTGAGAAAAATTTAATTAACCCCGAGTACTCGGGGTTTTTTTAATGCAAGCCGGTATAGCTGAAAACCATTCAAATTCTTTAAAAGGCGAAATCTTCCGCAAGATGATACATTATTCATCCGCTTCGATTTCTATTGGCTATTATTTCATCGATAAAAATATTGTTTTACTTGTCCTTTCCATTCTGCTCCTGTTAATGTTTATAGTAGAATTTATTAAGTATAAAAGCGATTCCATTTATAAGCTTTATTTAAAGTATTTTAAGGATATGCTTCGTGAACATGAATACGACAGAAGAAAATTCAGGGTAAACGGAGCATCATGGGTAATAATTTCGGCAATTGTGTGCATACTGCTCTTTCCAAAGCTTATAGCAATTATGGGAATGTTAATGCTATCACTTGCAGATAGCACAGGCGGGTTATTGGGAAGATTATACGGCAAAAAGAAATATGCTCCCAACAGGTCTTACGTTGGGACTATTGTCTTTTTTATTGTTGGATTAATTGTAATTACTGTAACTCCAAAATATACTTATACGGCAAAGGAATATTTAATAGGTTTTGCTGCTGTAGTTTTCACAACACTTGCCGAGGCAATTAATCTTTATGTTGATGATAATTTTACCGTCCCTTTCATAGCATCATTATCGTTGTATATTTTATATTTAATTTTTATGAACGGAGTGTTTTAATCCTGCTTTTAATTCCCCTCTCGAGAGAGAGGAGGAAGCCCGGCTGTTGCCGGACGGAAGGGGTGTGTAATTAACTATTTAACTATTCAACCGATTAACTAATTGACTGATTATCTATGAAATGTGGTATTGTTGGAATGCCTAATGTTGGCAAATCGACCTTATTTAATTGCCTCACATTATCACAAAATGCTGAAGCGGCAAATTATCCTTTTTGCACTATTGATCCTAATGTTGGAGTTGTAACGGTTCCCGATAGAAGGGTTGATGAAATTGCTAAGATATACAAGCCGCCGAAAATTTCAAGAGCTGTTATCGAGTTTGTTGATATAGCGGGACTTGTTGCAGGCGCTTCCAAAGGTGAGGGGCTCGGCAATCAATTTCTTTCTCATATTCGTGAGGTCGATGCGATAATTCACATTGTCCGCTGCTTCGAAAACGATAACATTATTCACATATCGGGAAAAGTTGACCCGAAATCTGATATAGAAACAATTGAAACCGAACTTATTTTGAAAGATCTTGAAACACTTGCCGGCAGGATGCAAAAGACGGAAAAACTGCTTAAAACGGGTGACAGAAAAATTAAGGAAGAATACGAAAGCTACGTTCAGCTAAAAAAACATCTTGAATCAGCCAGACTCGCGAAATATTATACTGCTGAATACAGGAAAACGCATTCACCTGAAGATTACGAACATCTTAATAATCTCCAGCTGTTAACCGATAAGCATATATTATATGTTGCCAATGTGGATGATAAAAGTATTCACGGCAACAAGAATTCAAAAATTGTTGAGGAAATTGCAGCCAAAGAAGATGAAGATGCAATGGTGCTATCGGTAGAGATAGAATCAGAGCTTGCCCAGCTTGAAGTGGCTGAAAAGACCGAGTTTTTGAAAGAGCTTGGTATCGAAGAGCCCGGGCTTGATAACCTTATCCATCACGCTTACAGGCTGCTTGGCTTGATAACAATGTTTACGGCAGGTGATAAGGAAGTCCATGCGTGGACAATACACAAAGGCACAAAGGCGCCGCAGGCGGCAGGCGAAATTCATACCGATTTTGAAAAAGGTTTCATCCGGGCAGAGGTTTATCATTACGATGACCTAATCAAATGCGGCTCCGAACAGGCTGTAAAAGAAAAAGGCTTAATGCGCGTTGAAGGCAGAGATTATGTCGTGCAGGATGGTGATGTGATTTACTTTAGGTTTAATGTTTGACCCCTCCCAACCTCCTGGAAGGAAAGGGGGTGCTGGGAACCAAACACCGGAAATTTTCGGATTCGCTTCCCTCTGCCTTTAGGAGAGGGGCATGGGGTGAAACATATTATTTTTTAAATAAATAAAAACAGTCTTATATTTGAAATAAGGGAAGACTGTTA
>DASXTZ010000388.1:0-4329 GCA_036505135.1 Ignavibacteria bacterium | reverse complement strand
GGCGGCAAATGATGATGACCTTTATTATGTATGGGTAACCGATGAAGACCGCAGGCTTAAAGGAATTGTATCCTTAAAAAGAATACTGCTTGCATTGGATACACCTGCCATGATAATTGTAGATATCATGGACCCTGAAGTAATTTCAGTTGATGTTGATACTGACCAGGAAGAAGTAGCAAATATTTTTAAAAAGTATGACCTTGTTGATTTGCCTGTTGTTGATAAGAATGACAGGATAGTAGGCAGAATTTCAATTGATGACGTTCTTGACGTTATTCAGGAAGAACATGAAGAGGATGTTGCAAAAATGGTTGGTTCAACTGCAGAAGAAATTGAATCACATTCACCTACACAAATTGCCTGGTTGAGGCTTCCCTGGGTTCTGATTACGCTTGGAATACAATTTTTTGCTGGAGTAGTAATTCATTTTTACGACGAGACCCTTTCGAAAGTTATTTTATTAACATCTTTTATGCCGATTATTTCAGCTATTTCAGGTAATACAGGGCTGCAGGCATCAGCTATGACTGTCAGAGGCCTAGCATTAGGAACCATCAGCTCCGCACGATGGCTGCAAACAGTTAAAAGGTCTCTTCTAATCAGCTTAATTATCGGAACCACCTGCGGGACCATAATAGGAATAGTCGGAGCCATATGGTATGGAAAATTTATATTTGGGCTTGTTGTCGGTCTTTCCATGTGTATTTCAATTAATATATCCGCTTTTATAGGAACAACAACTCCGCTTATTTCACATAAGCTTGGCTTTGACCCTGCTATAACGGTAGGACCCTTTGAAACAGCATTTCAGGACGTTATCGGGATAACTGTCTTTTTAACACTTTCAACTCTAGCTTTAAAATGGCTGATGTCATGAAATCATCCTGAGCGTAGGATCTAATCGTTCAAATGTTATAAATTAAACTCATATTAATTCGCATTAAAAATCAATTTAAATATCTTGAACCTGCTGATATAGTCACCCAGGTTATGCTTTTTATTCTTGCTGTTATTTTTTTATTATTTAACACAATGATTCATTATTGGTATTTGTTCATTGTTCTGGATATAATCCTGATTTTTGCAATATGGAAAATCGTAACCGCATACGAAAAGAAAATTGAAACATTTAAAATTCCTGAAAAGACCGAAAAAACCTTTCTGAAGATATTACGATATTGGTATGGTGTTGCAGCAATTCTATTTATATTCAAGCAAGTATACTTTATAATCTTTTATTTAAAACCACCTGACTGGGATCCTATATTTATTAATATGGATTTTAGCATCTTTGGCGTTAACCCTACGCAGTGGTCATACAAGTTTGCAAATCCTTTTTTAACAGAATTTTTGCAAATTGTATACGCTTATTATTACCCAATGATTATTGTCTTTGGATTAGAGCTGTATTTATGGAAAAGGTATAAAGAATATAAGTATACAATTTTTATATTATTTTTCAGCTTTTATTTAAGTTACATTCTGTATCTTTTTTTCCCCGCAAACGGTCCGCGTTTTCACTTACACGATTTCAGCTCAGTTTCAAATGAGCTGCCTGGCCTATTTTTCACTGAATACATTCGTGCATTTCTGAATTTTGGCGAATCGATTCCGCAAGGGGTTCTTAATCCTCAGGATTATGTTCAGCGGGATGCAATGCCAAGCCTTCACATAATTACTGCCTTTTTAATTATGTATTTATCCAGAGTGTTCAGGTCAAAAACTTTTTACTTCTATCTTCCGTACTTCTTATTTATGATGATAGCAACGGTTTATTTGAGATATCATTATGTGGTCGATATCGCAGCGGGAATAATTGTAAGCCTTTTAACTGTTTGGACAGGGAAGATAGTATTTCAAAAGAAAATTATAATAGATTCCCGCTTTCGCGGGAATGACAAAACCTAATATTCTATGCCCGGCCTGGCCTGGATTCCTTTATCAAAATAATGTTTTACCTTCCTCATTTCGGTTATTAAGTCAACCTTTTCTTCTAAACCGTCAAACAGCTTATGGCCTGTCATCACAAGCTCAAACCTGCGGTTCTTATTATAAAGCTCAATAATTTCAAAAACACTTTCTTTATTGATCAAGTGATATACAACGGCTGCAATTATTTCATCTAGAATTAATAAATCCTGCTTTCCCTTTTTTATCAGATCTTTTGCGATTCCGAGCGCTCTTTCAGCCTCTTTAAAATCTTCGTCTGCATTTTTAAAACGGAAAGTCCCGTCTTTATTCATTCTCTCAGCCCCGCTTCGGTAAACTTCAAGCGATAAGCCAATTTCTTTTAGCTTTCGTAAAGTAGCATGTTCGCTGTAATGATCATTTTTTTTATCATGGCCCTTATCAAACTCTACAATAGCAACTTTTTTTCCTGCACCAAGAGCCCTGACAGCAAGACCTATTGCAGCCGTTGTTTTGCCTTTACCATAGCCATAGTAAACGTGTATTTGGTGTTTTTTTTCGTCAGGGAGCTTATGATAATCCTCAATGATTTTCTTAATTTTTTCTTTATATTTTTTACCGCCTGCCTCACGCGCTTCTTTAATTGATATTTTCTTTTTTTCAGCCACTACTCAATTATAGAAAAATCTATTTCTATTTTTTTATTGTTAAGGTCAAGCTGGCGGTAGCTTACACCTGCCATATCAAGCATACGTTTTGAAGCCTTTACCGGGTCGGTATCTTTATATTTATCGGACATGTAAACTATTTCTTTTATCCCGGACTGAATAATAAGCTTGGTACATTCGTTACATGGAAATAATCCAACATAAATTCTGGCTCCGTGCAAATCTTTAGTAGAATTCAGTATAGCATTTGCCTCTGCGTGGACTACGTAAGGATATTTTGTTTCGTTTTGGTTATCTGAATCCCTTACCCACGGGAGTTCATCATCAGAACACCCTATCGGAAAGCCATTGTATCCTATTCCAACAATCTTCTTGTACTGATTTACAATGCACGCACCAACTTGCGTACTGGGATCTTTGCTTCGTTTTGCCGATAGCAATGCAATTCCCATAAAGTATTCATCCCACGATATGTAATCTTTTCTTTTCATATACTATGCTTTAGTGGCACAGGCATTCCTGCCTCTCGTTAATAATATCTAATATTTTGCATAATGACAGACGAGAATGTATGTCCTACCTTTAAATTCTATAAATATTCCTTCAATTTTTCGTTCAATTCTTCCAATGAGCCATCATTCATAACCAGATAGTCCGTAAAAGCAATGGGTCCGCCTTTATCAAGCTTTTCTATCTCGCTAATATCCCTGCTTTGTGATTCTTCATAAGTCAGTGAGCGAACAGGGCGTTTGGCCAGCCTTTCATATCTTAATCGTTTTGTGGTATAGATAGTTAGAAGCTTAAAAGCATCGCCAAACTTTTCATTAATAATTTTAAATTCTTCCCAAGAATAAAGGCTTTCTATAACAACATTGCCTTCCTTTATAAGATTCTCAATTTTAGAAAGGCTTTTAATTGCCATTGCGCCCATACCAAATTCTTTACGAAGATTTTCTCTGGTCATTCGTTCGTTCTTCTCGTTAACTTCAAGCCCCTGCTTTTTTATTTCCTCCATAACAACTTCGCCAAAATATACTTTTTTATAGCCCTTTTTAACAAAAAATTTCACTGCCTCTGATTTTCCCGAACCACACATTCCGATTACAGCAATGATTTTATTCATTGAGTCCTGATTAACAATTAGATATTTAACTCATGGATTAATTGTTTCTGAATTTCCATAACAGGTTTTTTTAGCTCTTTTGCAAGTCTTTTGCATTCTTCAAATTCAGGATAAAATCTCGTGTTCTCTCCTTTCCCCTTTACTGCTTTTACCTTAACTTTTCCCATTGACGTTTGCACTTCCTGAATCTCTCTCTGAAGCTTGTGCCGTCCCGTTTCAAAAATTCTTACTCCCAGTGTAGTTGTTTCCGAATATAATATATTTAAGACATCATTCAATAATCTTTTTTCTAATAAAACCGAAAGAAGTATCCCCGGCCGCCCTTTTTTCATTACAATTTGCTGGTAATAAACATCGTTCACTCCGATTTCAAATAACTTATCCATAACATAAGGATAAAGCTGAGGATTCATATCATCAATATTTGTTTCAACAAGCAGAAGCGGCTCCTTCTGAACAGGTTCTTCAACATCAGCAATTATAACACGAACCAGATTTGGCATCTCCGGTATATCAAATGTTCCGGATCCAAAACCGAGCTTTTCGATTTTAAAGTCAGTGAGAGAGCTGTTTCTATAAACCCCGCTGGAAAGTGTTTTAACAATTGCAGCACCGGTTGGGGTAGTT
>DASXTZ010000387.1:0-3093 GCA_036505135.1 Ignavibacteria bacterium | reverse complement strand
TCCATCTTCTGAATCCCTGGAGCTCAGGGTGTTTTAATACACACTCCATCAGCCATTTCGATAATCCCTTTCCTCGGTGAGATTCCAATACAAAGACATCTCCAAGATAGCCAAAAGTTGCTTTGTCGGTTATAACTCTTGCAAAACCTACTTGTCTGTCATTATCATATAGACCAAAACACACGGCGTTTTCAATTGATCTATTTACAGTATCAAAAGCAATTCCATTTGCCCAGTATGAATGATTGCACAGGTAATTGTGGATGAGTTCTATATCTAATTTAGACTTATCCGTACTTATTAAAAAATTATCTCTATCTTCTACAAATATCATTGTTGCAATACCGTATCAATACGATTGATTGATAGTATAAAAAAGAAAAATAATTGTTTTTTCATTTTTTCCCTTTTCCCTAAATTAATTCAGGACTAAAGTCCGATTTTCGGAGGAATCATTAACCCCGACCTAAAGGTCGGAGCTATTAAAAACTATTTTCTAAAATACTTTCAATCTTTAACAATCAATAAAAATCACCAATTCACTATTTCACCATTTCACCAGTTACAACGGTCTCATTAACGGGAAAAATATCACATCACGTATTGAATGAGAATTTGTTAATAGCATAACTAATCTATCTACCCCTAAGCCTACCCCCGTTGTTGGTGGCATACCAACTTCAATAGCACGGATGAAATCTTCATCAAGGGGATGAGTATCTTCCTCACCGCCTCTGCCTCTATCTACCTGATCTTCAAGCAGCCTGCGCTGTAAAATCGGGTCGTTAAGCTCTGTGTATGAATTCCCCAGCTCCCATTTGTATGCATACGGCTCGAATCTTTCGGCAAATATTACTTTTTCCGGGTCTTTCTTCATTTCCTCAAGCTGAGTCATACTGTATTCACGAAGCGGCTTACACAATGGCGTTGTATCGATCGGATGGTCAATTACAAATACCGGCTGCTCCAGAGTTTCTTCACACGTTTCTTCAAATAATGCAGCTATAAGCAAACCTTTACTGTGCGATATTGCAGGATCAAAATCAATATTTTTATCTTTCAAATATTTAATAACATCATTTTTCTTCATGTTCAGCACATCAATTCCTGTGTTTTCCACAATTGCGTCAAGCATCTTAATACGTTTCCATGGCCGCTTAAAATCAATCATCGTTCCCTGGTATTCAATATTTGTTTTGCCATGAACTGCAATACATGCCTGCTCTGCAACTTCTTCAAAAAGATTCATGCTGTCATTATAATCACCGTAAGCCTGATACCATTCAACCTGTGTGAATTCAGGGTTGTGGGTTCTATCGATGCCTTCATTGCGGAAATCTTTTACAAACTCGTAAACTCTGTTAAAACCGCCTACAACAAGGCGTTTAAGAAAAAGCTCGTTGGATATTCTAAGATATAATGGTATATCAAGTGCATGATGATGCGTTATAAATGGCCTTGCGTTAGCGCCGCCATAAACAGTTTGCAGGGTTGGGGTTTCAACCTCAAAAAATTTATTTTTCTCTAAGGTATTTTTTATAGATTGAATTATCTTTGTCCGCTTTACGAATGTATCTCTTACAAAATCATTTACAATAAGATCAATATAGCGCTGCCTGTAACGCAGCTCAACATCTGCAAAAGCATCGTGGATAATTTTTTCGCCTGTATCAGTTACTTCTTCTTTTACAACAGGCAAAGGCTGTATTGTCTTTGTAAGCAGCTCAATGGAGGTTGCATGAAGGGATATCTCGCCCATTTTGGTTCGGAATACAAATCCATGTACCCCAATTATATCGCCTATATCAAGAAGCTTAAATAACTTATAAAGCTGCTCCCCCACATCATTTTGCCTAAGATATATTTGCAGTTTCCCTGCCTCATCTTTAATATGACAAAAGCTGGCTTTGCCCATCCGGCGGATAGTCATAATTCTTCCCGCTACGGAAACAATTTTCTTTTTTTGCTCCTCCGTCTCGGCTTCGTTTTCAGGATCTTTAAAGCCGGATAATATTTCCGATGAGTTCGTACTAACATCAAAACGATGGGGATATGGATTAACTCCAAGCTTTTTTATCTCTTCAAGCGCATCTAGCCTGCTCTTTATTAAATCGTTTGTTTCCAATAATAATCTATAAGTGTGCTTTTAATTCTTCCACTGTAATCCCTGCCTGTTGGATTATTGATTTTAAAGTCTTAATGCGGAGGTCCCTATCATGATAAGGAACTGTTACAAGCTTTTCTCTTTTCTTAAATGAATATGGCTTCCAGAACTTCTAACAACTTCAAAACCAATTCTTTTCAAAGCATTTATAATTTCCTTAGGTTTTGCAACAGGAAATTTAGGCATATTCAGATAAATTCATATTGACTTTAATTCTGAATACTTCAACTATATTTTGTCCTGGATTTAAAAGAGGGTTATCTTCAATAGGCACCAGCCTTATAATTGGGGTTTTATTTTCAACCGATAATTCAATATAATCTTTTACAGCCTCTAATAAATTTTCTTTAGCTTCATTAAGAGTTTCGCCTTCGGAAGCAATATTAAGTTCAATACATAGGGAACAGTATATTTCATCCTCTTTTGTGATGACAGCATTAAGATATGAACTTCCAACATTTAATTCTAAAAAGTTTTCATCTGTAATGGAAATATTTATTTTTTCCATAGTCCTCTTATAATTTTTTCGAAATATTTTCAATACAAAATAAATAGGATTGTCTATAACAACCCTATTTTACAAATAACAATATTTCCCGGAATTACTCAAAAACCATGCCGCTTAACAAATATCGGAGTCAGCTTTACCTGCTAGTCTTTTTTCTCTTCCTGTATCTGCTCAGTTATATTTTCTATCTCGGCAGATATACTGCTCAAAACATCAGAACCGGTTTCCGGGCCGCCTTCAAGCTTTTTCTTCTTATCTTTTTTCTTTTTCTTTTTACCCTTGCTTTTCTTTTGAGCTTTTTCTTCAGGAGACCTGTGTATTACAACGGGTTTTGGAGTGGCAAGCTTTCTGGATGTATCAAGCTCCTCAGGAGTCAGGTATCTCCATTCGCCCGGTTTCAAGCCTTCAAGTCCTATCCTTG
>DASXTZ010000386.1:0-4400 GCA_036505135.1 Ignavibacteria bacterium | reverse complement strand
TGCCCCTTCTCTTGGCGACCTTGATGGCGATGGTGACCCCGATATGCTTGTTGGTAACCGTGCAGGTGTAATTTACTACTACAGGAACAATGGTTCTGTTGGCAATCCCAGCTTTGCTCTTGTTTCAAATAATTACGCCGGGATAAATGTATTCTTTACCTCCGCACCTGCTATTGTTGATATTAATTCCGATTCCGATAAAGATTTGTTCGTAGGCAATACAAAAGGGGGATTGTATTTTTATGAGAACTGGGATGTATTTGGTATAAAACAAATAGGCACAGAAATCCCAAATGATTTTAAATTATATCAGAACTATCCTAATCCTTTCAATCCTGAAACAAAAATTAAATTTGACATTCCTGCGGGAACTCGCCAGGGGACGTTCGTTCAATTAAAAATTTACGATATTACAGGGAAAGAAATTACCGCTCTTGTTAATGGAAATTTATCTCCAGGCACGTATGAAGCCACCTGGGATGCTGGTAATTACACATCAGGAATATATTTTTATAAGCTTATCGTCCGCCAAGCCGGATCTTCGACAGGGGATTACGATCAGGTAAAGAAAATGATTGTGTTGAAATGATTCATTATGTAATTAAGATTAGTCAAATTTGACAGATTAAAACCGGTATGAAGCCTTTTTAAAGAAGGAAAGTTGGTTTTTTTCAAGCGTGATTTTCCAGTTCTTCAACTTTTTGCAGCAGCCAGTTTTTTTTATAGATATATTTGGAAGAGTCAATATCTTCTTTAATTTTCTTTATTTCTATATCATCATTGTTGTTTTCATTACATTTGATCAATTTCTCAATTATCCCGATAAAATTTTTCTGCGTAGCAATCAATGATTTGGATATTGCTTTGTTTTGATGTAAATGCTTCCTTGCTGCTGCGATTACATATTCGAGCTGTTCAAATCCTTTTAATTCGTATAAACACATAATTTCTATGATTTTTAAACTTGATTTAATATTGAATTCACGGTTATTAATATTAGTTAAATGATGTAAAGATTCATTAAAATTCCTTTTATGAAAATGAAGTAATGCATAAGATTGGTTTATTGCATCCGGCTTAATTTTCTCTTCTAATTTCTCTGAATATTTTTCGATGAACTTTTCAGCTTCAATAATTTTATCAGATTCTAAATAACTGTTCAGCATCTCAAAATAAATTCTGTCATATATCATTGAATTCTTAACATCGTTATAAATCTCATTATCAATCATTTTATTTATAACTTCAATTTTTTTTCCGCTGAAATTTCCATATCCCATTCTTTCGGAAATATTCAGAAAAGATATCAGGTTCCTGAGCAAGTTTAATTTTTCAAGATGTGTAAATTTATCAAGGTTTAAAAACACTGAGTTTTTGAACCTTTCGTAATAAGAAATATTACCATAGTTCTCATGAGATTTCATCCACCAGTAATACACCTCAATTATAGCGTATTCAGATTTGCTGTCTCTTACCTTTTCCATTAGTTTTTCTATATCCAGGTTCTGTTTCAAAAACAGGTACATTGGCTCAGCCTTATTCGGACCGGTAAATTCCTTTTTCCTGACATTGAATACAGAAAATCTTTTTAAAAGGTCCTGGAAGAAATAAAGAAACCTGTAAATTGCGCCATCTTCCTCGTATTGAAAGCTTTTATCTTTGTTTCGTAATTTTATATTAACATCTGCCAGCTGGCTATTAAATAGATGCGTATGAAGGAAATAGTCTTCATCAATACCCCTTGAGTTAAGCTCAGAAATTATTCTGTTCTTATTTTTATCTGCCAGTTCATTTAAATCCCTGTCATAAAATTCATAATTCAATAATAAATTTTTTTTTATCTTTTCCCTATCGAGGTATTTGTAAATTAAAAAATCCTCAAGCATTCTTACTAAATCGGAGTTTAATGTACTTAAAATGCTTTCTGATTTTTTGGGGTCATATCCTTTTTCCGGATAAAGTTTCCTGAACAGATATTCTTTTGTAAAGCTGGGGTCAATAAATTCAGGATAAAATTTTTTGAAAGTTTTAAAATATGGCAGCAAATTTCGCCCCCTGTTAAAATAAGGAGACTTAATGAACTTCTCAAATTCTTTAAGCTCATCTTCAGATAAAGACTTTAAAATTTCGGTTAGTTTTGAAGTAATCATTTTGAAAAACTGTGAATAATCATTATGGAAAATCCATTAAAATTTCTATAAAATACCATATTTTCTCCTAAAAACAAAATAAATTAATTCAATTTTACTGTGAGGAATTAGAAAATTTGTATTTGAAATACTAACGCTTAACATGGTATCTTCAGGAAGGATTTTTATGAAAACAAAATTTTTTCATTCCCTTGCTTTTTTTGCCTGCGCAGTTTTTTTTCACAAACCGTTACCATCACCTTTGCAAATAGCGGAGCCTGACTTTGTTGAAACAAATAAAACGATTTAATTAAATAATATATAAAAATAATATGAAAACATTCATTATTTCATTTTTCATGATTTTATCTCAAACATTTGCCCAGTGGCAGCCTGATCTTCGGCTGACCAATAATTCTGCTGGTTCGGGTACATCTTTTAATAATGCTTGGTGTATAGCAGCAAACAGCAATTTTGTTCACGTTGTATGGTATGATGAGCGTGATGGGAACTTTGAGATATACTATACACGCTCAACTCTCGCAGGCATAAGCTGGGAAGCAGATATCCGGCTTACGATTAACTCTGCTCTTTCAGCATATCCTTCTGTAGCTGTATCCGGTTCAGTTGTGCATGTTGTATGGTATGACGAGCGTGATGGGAACTCTGAGATATACTTCAAACGCTCAACGAATGGAGGCGTAAGCTGGGGAGCAGATATCCGGCTGACGAATAACCCTGCTAATTCAGGCTCTCCTTCCGTATCAGTATCCGGTTCAGCTGTGCATGTTGTATGGGTTGACTATCGTGATGGGGCTAACGGTGAGATATATTACAAACGCTCAACAAACGGAGGCGTAAGCTGGGGAGCAGATACACGGCTGACGAGTAACTCTTCTAATTCAAGCTCTCCTTCCGTATCAGTATCCGGTTCAGTAGTTCATGTTGTATGGATGGACACTCGTGATGGAAACTATGAGATATACTACAAACGCTCACCGGACGATGGCATAAGCTGGGGATCAGATACGCGGCTGACAAATAACTCTGCAACTTCATTCAGTCCTTCTGTATCGGTTTCCGGTCAGTTTGTGCATGCTGTATGGCGGGACAATCGTGACGGGAACGATGAGATATATTACAAGCGCTCAACGAATGGAGGCGTAAGCTGGGGATCTGATTTACGGCTGACAATTAACGCTGCTGCTTCATGGTATCCATCTGTCACAGTATCCGGTCAGGCTGTGCATGTTGTATGGAGTGACTATCGTGATGGGTCCAACCCGGAGATATACTACACACGCTCAACAAATGGAGGTTTATACTGGGGAGCAGATATACGGCTGACGAATAATTCTGCTAGTTCATTCAATCCTTCTGTATCAGTATCTGGTTCAGCCGTGCATGTTGTATGGCAAGATGAGCGTGATGGGAACTTTGAAATATACTACAAACGTGACCCCACCGGTAATCCTGTCGGAATAATAAATATTAATTCAGAGATACCGGAGAAATTTGTTTTATTGCAAAACTATCCCAACCCGTTTAACCCGGCGACAAAAATAAGATTCGCCTTGCTTAAGAGTTCGATTGCAAAGCTTGTCGTCTATGACATCCTTGGCAGAGAAATGGAAACAATAGTTAATGAACGATTAAATGCAGGCACTTACGAAGCTGATTGGAACGCAGTAAATTATCCTAGCGGAATTTATTATTATAAACTAAAAGCAGGTGAATATACTGATACAAAAAAAATGATTTTAGTGAAATGAGATTTATTTCACACCTCTCCATGTGGTCTACGACTCTCGAAGCCGAAGACTCGTGGAGAGGGGGATTAGGATTGATTACTTAATAAGCTTTAAATCTTTCAATATCCTGCGCAGTTTTTCCTTATTATATTTTGTCATCTGCGTTAATGGAAGCCTGAAATTATCTTCAATCATTCCCATCATGCTCAGTGCAGTTTTAACCGGTATGGGGTTTGACTCGATAAAGTTCGCTTTCATAAGCTCAAACATTTTATAATGCAGGTCCTGGGCCTTCTTTAAATCTCCCTTTAATGCAGCGCGCACCATTTCGCTGAACTCTTTTGGCATTTCATTTGATATAACACTTATCACTCCATCGCCTCCTGCACTAACAATTGGAAGCGTTAAAGAATCCTCGCCCGAGAGTACTGCAAAATTTTTCGGACGGTATTTTATTATCTGCATTACCTGTTCAAGATTTCCTGATGCTTCTTTAATAGCAATGACGTTTTTGACTTCT